>JAFWRV010000203.1 GCA_017519685.1 Clostridia bacterium | reverse complement strand
TGATATCTCTTGAAACAGTTGCCTGTGTGGTGCAGTAACCTTCTTCATTAAGTTTATCAAGAAGTTCCGTCTGGGTTGAAATGCAGTTTGTTTCGATTATTCTGAGGATCGCCTCATGTCTGTTCTTTTTCAAAGCAATCTTCCTTTCATCTTCTCTGTGCAAGTTTTTTATAAAGAATGTCAATAAAATTATCAGATTTGATTCGTATAAAATCAGCGGTACAGTCGGCTCTTGAGACAACCACTTTACTGTTATTTCCGATAAAGAAAGGTTTGCCTCCGTCATTGGAGCAATAAAGATTAACACCCTCCGCGGAGAAAACCGTCAAAACATCGTCAGGCCTGAAGATGATTGACCTGCCGACAAGCGAATGAGGACAGACGGGAGTAAACAGAATACTTTCAAGCAGCGGATCGACAACAGGTCCGCCTGCGGAAAGAGAGTAAGCCGTGGAGCCTGTCGGAGTCGCAAGAATTATACCGTCGCAAAGATATGAATTAAATATGTTGCCGTTCAAAGCGATATTTATCGCGGACATTCTCTGCTTTTCTTCATTGGTTATAAAGCATTCATTAAGCGCGTAATCGGATGTTTCATTGCCGTCGGCGTCATATATAGTCATCTTCAGCATAAAGCGGCTGTCAATTTTATAATCTTTATTGATAAGCCGCGAAAGCAATTCAATTTCATCGCTTTCAAGACCTGCCATAAAAGCAAGCCGGCCCGCATTTATTCCGAGGACAGGTTTTGAATAATTGATTGCTTCCTTCGCAGCGTGAATAATCGAGCCGTCCCCGCCGACTGCAATAACGGCGTCACACGATGAAAGAGCAGTCTGATAATCAATTCCGACAGTATTCTTTATTCCGAGTTTGTCCGACGCTTCTTCAGTCAGATAATAATCGGCGCCGAGCGAACTCAGAGTGGAGCAGATTTTTTTTGTCAGATTTATTGCCTCGCTGCCGGAGAGATTCGGTAAAACCACCGTCAACATTTTAACACCTTCAATTGAGTGTATTATGAGATTTTTCAACAGTTTCGTCAATATCAATATTTTCTGCAAAAACAGGATTGGATGATTTTCTGATATACATCAGATATTCAATATTTCCCTCAGGACCTTTTACAGGTGAAAAATCAAGTCCGCAGACATCAAATCCGTTTTCATAAGCAAAAGAAGTTATATCTACGATAACGGACTTATGAACCGTTAAATCACGAACTACGCCCTTTTTTCCTATATTTTCACGTCCCGCTTCAAACTGAGGCTTGATAAGGCAGACACTTTCGCCGCTGTCTTTAAGAAGATTCCTCATAACCGGTAAAATATGTTTCAGGGAAATAAAAGAAACATCGACTGACGCGAAATCTATTTTTTCGGGAACCTGCTCCTCTGTCACGTATCTGAAGTTGGTTCTCTCAAGATTTACAACGCGTTCATCTGTTCTCAGTTTCCACGCGAGCTGCCCGTAACCGACATCAATAGAATAGACTTTTTTCGCTCCGTTCTGAAGCATACAGTCTGTAAACCCGCCCGTTGAAGCGCCTATATCCATACATACAGCGCCTTCAAGATTAACAGGAAAAGACTTCATCGCTTTTTCAAGTTTAAGTCCTCCCCTGCTGACATAAGGATTGACGGCGCCGCGGACTTCAATTGAATCTGTATCTTTAACCGAAAGTCTGCTTTTGGTTTCTTTCATTCCGTTTACATAAACAGAGCCGGCCATAATCAGTGCTTTTGCTTTTTCACGGGTTTCCGCAAGCCCCATTTCATAAACGGCTATATCAAGACGTTTTTTTTCACTCATCGGAATTACTCTCCGAAACAATTTTAATTATACTTTTACTGTCAAGTTTATATTTTGAAATCAATGAACAGACACTTGCGTGAGGAACAAACTCATCATTGATACCTGTCAGCAGATATCTGCCCTTAAACTCTTTTTCAGCGAGATTCAGACCGAATCTCTCGCCGATGCCTCCGCCGACCGTTCCTTCTTCAAAGAAATAAACTTCGGTACAGTCAAGAGCGGCTTCAATCGCTTCGGAGGGTAAGGGTTTAATTCTGTTGAGTTTAATGATTTTTATTTTTTTACCGCTTCCCGTGAGCTCGGGATAAGCGCGGCAGACTTCAAAAAATTCCCTGCCGTAAGTAACAACGGCAGTATCGGCATCCGTTTCACCGATTATTTCACAATCGTCTCCGCTGCATTCATAATCGAAATCCTCAGGCATTCTCCCCCTCGGATAGCGAACTATAACGAGATTTTCATTTTTATAAAAAGCATTATACAGAGAACGGGATAAATCGGAATATGTCGCGGGTGAATAAACCGTGGTATTCGGAATCCCTTCTACAAGAGAAACATCAAAAATACCCTGATGAGTTTCCCCGTCTTCTCCGACAAAGCCTGCTCTGTCAACCGCGATTATCATCTTGTTTCTCTGAAGCGCACCGTCATGAATAATCTGATCAACGCACCTCTGGAAGAAAGTTGAATAAACCGCAAATACCGGAATAAGTCCTCCCGCCGACAGACCGGAGCAGAAAGTAACGGCATGCTCCTCAGCAATACCGACATCAAATGATCTGTCGGGAAACGCGGCAAAAAATTTATCAAGACCGGTACCGAGCATCATCGCCGCGGTGACAGCGCATATTCTCCTGTCCTTGGAAGCAAACTCCGTTAAAAGTCTGCCGAATTCAGCGCTGTAATTTGTATCGTCGGCCGATGACTGACCGGTATAAACATTAAACTCGGAAACGCCGTGATACAAATCGGGATTCTTTTCGGCAAAGTCGTATCCTTTTCCTTTGACCGTATTGATATGAACTACGGTCGGACCGTCAACCATTTTAGCGGAATCGAACGCCTCGCACAGAGTCGGAATATCGTGTCCGTCTATCGGACCGATATAACGGAAACCTATGTCCTCAAAAAACGAACTTTTATACAAGTATGATTTTATAATGGTTTTTATTTTGAAAAGAAACGCCGCGAGGTGTCTTCCTATAAGCGGAATGTGATTAAGCAGCTTCTCTGTGTTTGCTTTAAATCTGTAATATTCCGGCTTGGAGCGGACAACGGCAAGGTGTCTTGCCACACCGCCGACACTCTCGTTTATGGACATTTCATTATCGTTCAGGACTACAATGAGTCTTCCGCCCTGTTCTCCGGCAGAATTCATTGCCTCATAAACAAGTCCGTTACCGAACGAGCCGTCACCGATTACGGCAACAGCGTAATTCTTGGAACCTTTAATTTTGTTTGAAGCCGCTATTCCCGCCGCCTGTGAAACCGAAGTTCCGGCATGTCCCTCATAGAAAGTGTCATATTCGCTTTCATCGGGTCTGACGAAGCCGGAAATGCCGCCTTCTTTTCTCAGAGTTGAGAAATCATTATATCTTCCGGTGAGAAGTTTATGGGTATATGCCTGATGGCCGACATCCCAGATTATTTTGTCACGGGGAGTATCAAAAGAGCGGTGAAGCGCAACTGTCAGTTCAACAGTACCGAGATTGGAAGCGAGATGACCGCCGTTTGCCGAAACGGTTTCAATCAGTTTTTCGCGTATCTCGGAGCACAGTTCACCGAGCTCGCTTTCATCGGTTTTGCGTAAATCGTCAGGGCTCGAAATTCCGCTCAGAATTCTGTATTTATTTTCCGAATCATCCATTTTAATAATTCCTGTTTAAAAGATTATTTGCAAGTTCTCTGATAAAATTACCTTTATCACCGAAAACATCCGCGTATTCAACCGCGTCGGCGGTAAGTTCGCGGGCAAGTTTCTTTGCCTGCTCAAGTCCGATTAAAGACACATAAGTAGACTTGTCGTTCTCTTCGTCGCTGCCGGTCGGCTTTCCGAGTGTATTCTCATCACCGACAACATCAAGAATATCATCTATAATCTGAAAAGCGAGTCCGAGAGAATATGCGTAACCGGAAGCGGCACGTTTCATTTCATCGTTTGCACCTGCCGCTATACAGCCGAGCAGACAGGATGCTTTTATCAACTCGCCGGTTTTCAGCTCGTCGGTTTTACGAACGATATCAAGGGTAAGCTTTCTGTCTTCATTATCAAGATCCATTACCTGACCGGCAACCATTCCGGAAGGGCCCGCCGCTTCCGACAGCGCCCTGACGGCTTCGCAGTTTTTCTCATAATCAAGTTCCGACCTGATAATCATTTCAAAAGCCATTGTCAGCAGACCGTCACCCGCAAGAAGTGCGTTTGCATAACCGTAAACCTTATGATTTGAAGGCTTGCCGCGGCGGAAATCATCATTGTCCATACAAGGCAAATCATCATGTATCAGCGAATAAGTATGAATCATTTCAACCGCAAGCGCGTAATATAACGCAGTTTCGGAATTACCTGAACAAGCGTCGCAAAACGCCATTACAAGAACCGGTCTGATTCTTTTTCCCGCGTTTCCGAGTGAATAATTCATTGCGTCCGCTATCTTTTCAAATCCGGCGGACTCTCTGCCGTTAAACCCGGAATAATTCATCTTTTCGGACAAAAACGAATTAAAAGAATCGGTATATTTTTTCAGATTAATTTCAAAATCAGTCATTTTTTTCCGTACTTTCTCTTGTAAGTTCAGAAATTTTAACCTGGGCATTTTCAAGCTTTTCGTTACACAATGCCACAAGCTTTGTTCCCTCGGTATATAAATCAATCATCTCGTCAAGAGATATTTCTCCTTTTTCAAGAACGGAAGTTATTTCTTCAAGTCTGCTTAACGACTTTTCAAAATCGATTTTTCCACTCATTTCAGTACCTCGCATTCTTTTTCTCCGTCGGAAAACCGTAATTTAAATATATCACCGGATGAAAGGTTTTCTGCTTTGGAAACAATTTTATTATCCTTCAATACCACCGAATATCCTTTTGAAAGAATTGTCACGGGACTGGAAGCGTCCAGCCCGGCGGCCGCAAGGGCAAGACTGTTCTTTTTTTTGGAAAAATATCCGGAAACGGATTTATTAAGCATATCGGATAAGATTCCTATTCTGTATAACAGCTCCTCAATTTTTTTCTCAGGGCTGTTGCTTTTAAGAGAAGCGGCATCAGTTCCGATTCTGTTTTTACAGTTATTGACAACATTTGACGCCGAAGT
>JAFWRV010000202.1 GCA_017519685.1 Clostridia bacterium | reverse complement strand
TCCGGTTGGGCGAGCTTCCAGGGTGAAGACCTTGAAAACAACATGGTAAGGAAAGAGGACAAAATCAAAATTTGCAACATTTCGGTTACCCTCTATCCCACGGGAAGTATTACAGAAGAAAACGGAATAAAAACTCTTGCTGAAGGCGCGGAACCGGTTTACACAATCAGCGGAACAAGATAGAAACAGTTAATTCTCGGAGGTAATGATGAAACACGCATTATTAAACTTAAAAAAGAATAAGGGCTCCGGTATTGTTACGGTTATGGTTGCCGTGCTGTTTCTTACCGCTTTCGGTACTCTTTCCCTTTATCTTACCTACACCTCAACGGAAATGGTATCCGCAGAGCGTAAAGGCGCCGAAGCCGATTACAATGCCGCGGCTTGTATGGAACAGATCAGAACCGGCATGAAAATAATCGAATCAGACGCGATTTCCCTGACATATAATGAGATAATGCCGGATTTTGTAAAGTACAATCAGGACGTTTCCGACAAATTCAAAAATTCCTTTATGCAGAAAATCGCCGACTCAAAGGTTATCGACTATGACAGCACGCTTGCGGGCGACGGTTCCATAAAATACTTTGATCAGGGTCTTATGACCCCGACAGTCAGCACATCGATTAACGCCGAAGGCGAAACCGTTACAACTTATTCCAACGGAACATACAACGCCGGAAATCTCGGAAATCTTATCCGTGAAAAAAGAGGCGGCACCTGCAATGTCTATTCGGACAGCACCGATAACAGCAATATTGGTACTCTTCAGATAACAGACAAGAAAATTATACTGAAAGGTATAAAAGTTGACTATATCGATAAAACAGGCAGAAAATCTTCCGTTACATCGGATATCACTCTGGGTATTCCGAATATCGGTTATCTGTTTACCCAGTTTGCCCTGCCTCAGATTCCCGATTTCACTCTGATTTGCGGCGGCACCTTAAAGCAGACCACGGATGCCGGCGGCAAACAGATTGAAATAATGGGAAGCGCCTATGCCGGAGATGTTGTTCTTACAGGCACAAATAAAATGGCATTGACCGGAAACAGCACAATGTTTGTCAGAAACAAGCTGTCAATCAGTGACAGTCCTTCCGGCGAATCGACAAGCGGCGTCAACGCAACAATAAGAGAAAAATACGGAATCAACAACCGCTTCAGAGCAAATGACGGCTCGACGGTGTGGGCTCACGATATTGAAATAGGAAATCAGGGTGCCGCGGAGTTCTTCGGTGAAACGTACATCGGAAACGACATCAAGTATACCGGTATTAAAGGAAAAGTTACTCTTTGCGGCTCATACTACGGATTCGGATGCAGCGAAACCAATCCCAATGAAAGCAGCGCGATTATCTTCAATAAACCTACCGGAGCAGACAACAGAAATAAACTCAGTTTCTCAAGCACACTATACGCCGTAACCAGGCAGCTTAATAACCTTACTCTTGCCGGTATCAGCTTCATTGCAAACAATGACAGATACGCATTCGGCAATGAAAACACGACGACAGATGATAATATCAGCGTAAGAACAGGTATGTCCATCGGTACAAAATATAATCAGATTATATATTTCGCGCCGAGAGGAAGCGTTCAGCCGTACGAATACATCATCGCGAAAGATGATGACGGAAACCTTTACTACGCGATGCAGGATGAAATCCACTA
>JAFWRV010000201.1 GCA_017519685.1 Clostridia bacterium | reverse complement strand
TGCTTCGCTGCAATTCTATCTGCTTTTCAAGTTTTTCGGGCATCCAGGCATCGTCACTGTCAAGAATTGCAACCCATTCGCCCGAGCAGTTTTTGAGCGCCTCAAGTCTGGTAAGCGAAACGCCGAGATTCTTTTCGTTTGAGATAAGTTTAATGCGATTGTCTTTCGCCGCATAGGATTGAACGATAGATTCGGTGTTATCCTCTGAGCAATCGTTGACAATAATTAATTCGAAGTTTTTATAGGTCTGACATAGCACGGAATCAATCGCATATCCGATTGTCTTTTCAGCGTTGTATGCCGCCATAATTATACTTATGAGGCCGAAGTTTTCCGAATTCATATCACTCCGCCCCTTTTCTTGTTACCACCGTCACTGCCGTTCTAAGCACGCAGAGAAAATCGAGATAAACCGAGAAGTTGCGGACGTAGTAGTATTCAAGCTCGAGGCGCTCGCGGTAGGAGATGTTTGATCTGCCGTTGCAGCCCCACCAGCCCGTAATTCCGGGCTTGACCTGCTGATAAATCTTCATTCCGCCGTGCGCTTCAAGTTCGCCCTCGACCAGCGGGCGCGGGCCGACTACCGACATATCTCCTTTGAGAACGTTTATCAGCTGCGGCAGCTCGTCTATCGAGGTTTTCCCGAGAATTCTGCCGGCTTTTGTTATGCGCGGGTCGTCGGCGAGCTTCTGATTCGCTTCCCATTCAGCGCGGTATTTTTCGTCTTTGAGGAGTTCCTTGAGCTTCTCATCGGCGTCGGGGACCATAGTGCGGAATTTATAGATTTTAATCGGCCTGCCATTTTTGCCGATTCTGTTTTGTCTGTAAAGGATTTTTGCCCTGTCTCCGCCGAGGAGGTAGGAGAGCTTGACGGCCGCCGCGACCGGCAGGAGGATTATCATTCCGAGCAGACCCGCGAGAATATCGATAACGCGCTTCACGCCGAGATAGACCGTCTGCCCCTGAGTGAATTCGTATTTGCCGACCGAGAGCGTATTATGAACGCCGACCGAGTCAACCGCGTAGTTTTCGGAGGCGAAGCCGAGCAGGGAATCGAGCGAAAAATGAAGCGGAATATCGTTGCGGATAAGCGTATCGAAGACCGCGGGCGGTATCGGGCCGGGGTTTTCGGCAATGAGAACCTCGTCAACTTTGCCCGAAACAGCGTACTCCGCGAGCTTTTCAATTCCGCTGAATGAGTGAACGCCTTCAGGGAGAGCACATCCGCCTTCGCCCGTGAAACAGACAGCTCTGAGCTCGAATTCATCGGCATCGCCGGCGAGCGCGTTCGCGATAATTTCCTCCGCGCCCGAAGGGGGAGCGACGATAAGCAGATTCGTCTTTTTCGCGTTGAGCGGGCGTATTTTTTTAGCCTTTATCAGCCATTTCCAGAGGCATTTGAGAATCAGCGACAGCGCGAAATAGAAGATAAACATCAAAAGAACCGTCTGCCGCGAGAAGACCGTGCCGATTTTGAAGATATAGAAAACGACCGAGACGGCCACGAGATTATAGAAGGTGAGAATCAGGCTCCTGAGGATTTCCTCATAATACGGGCGGGTGAGAATATGCAGATAGGGATTTGAGAAGAGGCAGATAACCGCCTGGACCAGCGCGATTATGAGAATAAGCGGC
>JAFWRV010000200.1 GCA_017519685.1 Clostridia bacterium | reverse complement strand
GGATAGCTCATCAGGTCGTAGTCAACGGTTTTGACGGTTACCCTGTGCTCGCTCTGTGTCAGATTCTTACCGTGCTCATAGTCATAGGCAAGAATTTCGGCGGTATAGTTATACATACCGGCGGATTTGTCATTCTTATACGCGGGAAACCAGCGCATTGACTCGCTGTCATAGTAATAGCCGGCGTAATTTCTGAAATACATACGCTCCGCGCGGTAGTTGACAAGAGTCACCTCAAGGTCGGTTCTGCCGTCAAATGAAATTGAAGACAGATTCGCAAGCTGACCCGGAGAGCTCGCGTTTCTTCCTATTGAGTAAATTGAAGTTAAACCGTATGAAAGCAGATTCTTTACGCTTCTTTCGGTTCTGTCCTTAATCGCGTTTGTCGGAAGATTGACTTCAAAATTCTCACCCGGAACCGCGGCAAAAACAAAACCGGTCAAGGCGGCGATGAAGAAGAGCCATATTGCGGCTATCTTCGCGGTGTTTTTTGAGTCCGTTATAAAGCCGTAACTGTGCCTGTGCTTTTTTACGGACGAGCTGCTGACCATCTTCATCGTCAGGCCGTTATATGAATTGGTAAGACTGACTCCTGCGACGAGAATCCAGCTGACCATAACACAGAGCATTGAAAACTTTGAGGCATTGAAATTGAAATACATTCCGAACTGAACTATCGGAAAAGTGCAGATAAACACTCCCCTGAGACTCATTCTCTCCGACACTTCAATATTAATCAAAATCATCAGAGCGACCGCCAGAAGACAGAGCGCTATCGACATCGCGGTGAATTCATCCTCATACTGAAGATTGTATTCGCGCAGGAACGGTAAATCTATATGATTGTCAAGGTATCTGAGTATATTGTTTCTCAACGCGCTGACGCCGCTGTTGATAACGGAGAAGAAGCGGAAGGCAGCGGAAATGATACCCGCCAGAATAAGCAGGTAAGTAATAATCTTTGTTTTGTTGCTCACATACATGAAGGAAAGGACGAGGGCGGAAACAATACATGTCAGCACCATCGGCTGAACCGTCACCTTAAGCTCAAACGCGGTGACAATGCAGTTTATGGAACCGAAGGTCGCGCCGAAGAGTATCATGGCATTGACGATATACTTCAGCAGCGGGAATCCCTGCTTCGCGGCTGTCAGGTCGGAAGAAAAATATATGCCCGTGTTTGCCGCGAGCTCATTTCGGTAGCCCTGAAGCTTTCGCTCCGCCTTTTGTATCCTTTTTTCATTCGGTGTCAGAAGCATATTATTGTCACACGTTCCTTAAATGTTCCGATGATTTCATGTTCACCGGATGCCGAAAAAGACGGCGAAGTGAAATAGATTGCGGAGTCGTATCTTCCGTGGGGTTCGTCTTTATATCTTGTATAAGCGGAGTAATCCGTATAGCTTTTCATCAGATACATCTGGCTGAGCGCGTCGTCAAGCCCGTCGGGTTCGCTGACAAGCTCGGTCATAAATCTGCCTGTTTCACAGTCATACCACTGCACCCTGAAATGCATCTCCAGATCGAGAAGCTTAACCGCCGCGGAATAAAACGCGGTCAGCAGTTCATCCAGAAATCCGATTTCCTCCGTATCGCGGCGCAGTTCAACAAGCAGCGTCAGGGTTCTGTTATATTCCTGCTCAAAATCCTTAACATAAAGTTCATCGCGTTTGGAGCTGATTTTCCAGTTGACTCTCTGAATCCTGTCACCGGGTCTGTATTCACGGAATTCCTTGACCTGGGTAACATCGTCAACAGTTCTTGAACTGTCGTTTTCCTGTTCGTCGCCCTGTGTCATCGTGTTTTCGATGACGTTCATTATGATATCCGACCTTTCGGGAATTACGGATATTGAGCAGTTTTCGTTCCATTCTCTTTCAAAAACAAAAAGGCCGGTATAGTCCTGCATCCTGAGGCGGCTTCCGGTCAGCGCGACACGTCCGACATAGACAGAGCGTATGTTCCAGCGGAAAGTATTGCTCCCGGTTCTGAGCGGAAGCGACATCTCCTGAGTTTCTTCATTCGGATAGAAATTATTGATTACCGTGTATTCAAGACGGACGCCCGGCATCGGAAAGCGGGTCGGATTCTCCGTCCTGAAATCAACGGGGATATCATTATTCTCGCCGACTGATATCAACGGAATTGAAACGTAAACCTTTGCGTTTTTAAAAACATATTTTGAAAGAAGGAAACTTGCGAACTCAAGAAGCGCTAACGCAAGCAGAAGATAAAAGAAAAAGAAATTATGATAAAAAATGAAAAGAGCAACAGCAGTCACACAAATTGAACCGTATTCTATCCTGTTCCTGGCCACTGTTACACTTCCTTCCGGTATATTTTATTTAAATCAAAGGGTTGCCGCCATAACCGCCTTTATTGTATGCATACGGTTTTCGGCCTCGTCAAATACAATTGACGCCTCGCTTTCAAAAACTTCATCGGTCACTTCAAGACCGTTGAGCCCGAATTTTTCATAAACATCAAGACCGACTTTGGTATTGAGATCGTGATAGGCGGGAAGACAGTGCATAAATCTGCACTGCGGCCCCGCGGTTTTCATAAGCTCCGCGTTGACCTGATAGGGAAGAAGCGCGTCTATTCTCTCCTTCCAGACCTCGTCCGGCTCGCCCATTGAAACCCATACGTCGGTGTAAATTATGTCGGCGCCTTTTACGGCGTCTGAGGGATTGTCGTTGAACTCAAGAACGGCGCCGGTCTGAGCCGCGATTTTTTCACAGGTTTCAACAAGTTCCCTGTCCGGGAAAAACGCTTTCGGAGCGCAGGCGACAAAATGCATTCCCATCTTCGCGCAGCCGACCATAAGAGAATTTCCCATATTGAATCTCGCGTCGCCCATATAGACAAATTTAAGCCCCGTGAGTTTTCCGAAATGCTCTCTGACGGTCAGAAAATCCGCGAGTATCTGAGTCGGATGAAACTCATTTGTGAGCCCGTTCCATACCGGAACATCAGCGTACCTTGCAAGCTCCTCGACTATCGACTGACCGAAACCGCGGTACTCGATTCCGTCAAACATTCTGCTGAGAACACGGGCGGTATCGGCAATGCTCTCCTTTTTGCTTATCTGCGAAGCGGAAGGGTCAAGATAAACCGGATGTATGCCGAGATCTGCCGCCGCAACCTCAAACGAACAGCGCGTGCGGGTACTGGTCTTTTCAAAAATCAGGGCAACGTTTTTACCTTCAAACATTTTCTGAGAAACGCCCGCCTTTTTCTTTGCCTTGAGTTCGGCGGCAAGGTCGAGCAGCCCGTTAATTTCTTCGGGTGTAAAATCAAGCAACTTGAGAAAATCTCTGCCTTTTAATGAAAACATTTTATCCTCCGTGAAGCGCTTTGTCACATAACGAGCAAAGCCGCATTGTAATTATAAACTCCGACGAATACCACCACGCATCCGGCAAGCACAAAGACATGAAACACGGCGTGAAAATATCTATGCTTTTTACCGAAAAGATAAAGAACCGTTCCGAGCGTGATTACTATACCGCCGACCAGCATTGTCATAACAAACCGTCTGCCGGTTTCTCCGCTGTGCCAGACTGAGCGCATATTGAATATCGTAATCCATCCCGTGATAACATACATAAATATCTGCGGTATGGCAAATTTTTTGAAATCTATGAAGCCGAGCAATATTCCGATAATGCATATTACCCAGACCGCCACTATAACAAACAGGGATTTGGTCCTGTTTTCCGTCGTTACATCGGCTATGGCAAACGATGTGACAACGCCGCCTATCATAAAGAAGATGTTTGAGTGGTCAATAATTCTTGCAATCTGCTTTGCCCTTGACGGCTTAAGCCCGTGGTAGATTGCCGAGCCGGTAAATACAATAAGGGTTGAAACTATATAAAGTATCCCCGCGAAAATCCTTATGGCAGGCGCTCTGCCGGCTTCAAGTCTGACAAGCAGTATCAGCGCGACAATGCAAAACGGGATTCCGAGCGCGTGAGTGACGCAGTTGGCTATATCTTCATTTCTCGTGTATTTCGCGAGCGGAATATCTTTAACATCAAACATAAAAACACCCCTTATGCGCGGGAAAGCATTATCATTCCCTGCGTAATGAGAAATTCACCCAATATGTAAGTCAGCATAACCGTGAAGTGACGTTTGAAAATAAGATTTTCGTTTTTGTGATACCTTACAAGGAACAGTGTGCAATCCGAAATGAAGAACAGCACGGCGCCTGTGTAGGCAATCACGGTCGCCGCGGAGCGGACGCTTGTCAGCTGCATCAGCGAAAAAACATTCATGGTGCTGTTGCATATCAGATAGAAAAACATCGGAAAAACCATCATCTTGGGTGTGGTCGGCTTGAGACTGCGCATTATTGCGGCGGATATTCCGTAATAAACCAGCGCCGCGGGAATTACGAGCGGCCAAAGCACCGCGGAAAAATCCACATTAACGGCATATACCAGAATGAAAAGTATATGAGTCGCCATAAAGCTTATTCCGCCGGCGGTGAACCATCCGTTCCCGTGAGGTATGAGGAGCACATCGCCGAGCCAGCTCGTGATAAGGGCGGCGACAAGAACCCATGAAATGTCATCCGCGCTGCAAAAATAATATGCGATTATAAACAGCAGAGGAAACGCTTTTGTGTATTTCCTCTTTTTGGTATCATCCTGCCAGGAATGTATGAGATGAACGATGCTGACGACAGTCAGAAGCGCAAGAAAAACATATTTCATTGATAACCACCTCATTTCAACTTGTTATTATAACAAAATATAAAAAGGCGGTCAATAAAAATAAGGAAAGAAAAAAATTAATTTTCGACGCAACATTTTCGTTGAAATGAAATACTGATAAACGTAAAGAACAGACAACGGCAAATATCGGGAAATAAAAATTGAGGAGAATAAACATGAAAAAGATTTTAAAAACCATACCCGCAATAATAATCGCGGCGGTCGCGGTTTTTTCCGCGTTTTCCGCGAACGGTCTGAACAGCCCGGTCAGCAGTCTGCCGGTAATAACATCCCGCGCGTGTGAAACCGGAATAACGGAAATTGAGTACCCCGACGGGTTTGAAGCCGAATGCAGGACCTACTATAACGGCGACACGGTATTCAGCAATGACCTTGAGTCTCTGACCGTCACATTTTCCGACGGAACCGTGAAAGAATTCGCGAGCAAGAAGTTAAACGAGGGGCTGTATGTCACGGAAGTATCCTGCCCCGGTTATGACGTGACCGTAAATGTATTTACCGGCTTAATCCGCCTCAACGGTGAAAAAGACAAGAAATTCCGCACTCTGATTTTTGACGACTCCTTCGGCGAAATCGAACCGGAAGACGCCGGAACAACCGGTTTTGAAAACTTTGTTTACTATCTCAGAATGCTTATCAACAAAACAGCGGTCCGTTACGATGACGATTTCTTCTGGAATATTTTTCATAAGCTCTCGGGAGCGGTTGACGAAACCGAAACCTACGGCAGCTTTCTGATGTCATAATTTTTTCCGAAATTAATGTGTGATAAAGCATGTGCATTATGCATTGATTAAGCATTATGCCTTATCAGCCCTCTCCGGAATCGGAGGGTCGAACCGCCCTTAAGCACACAATGTTCTTGTAAGCTTGGCCCTCTCCGAGATCGGAGGCTCGAACCGCCGAAGCGCGTCCGGTGGAAGATACAGCGAGGCGGTGAGATGAGGAAACAGGGAGTATCACGAAGAAACCACCTTATTTGCCCTCTCCGAGATCGGAGAGGGTGGCACGGAGTGCCGGGTGTGGCGAAAAAAAATTTAAGGGGCCCCGAGTAGGGGCGAATATTATTCGCCCGTTATAATTTTGTGTATTCCCGTCGGGCGATTGGTAATCGCCCCTACGGTCCTCACGGATATAATTGTTCCAATCATAACCACCCGTCAAACGGGTGGTTTGCTCTAGGGCTAAAAGCCACTGTTACTTGCCCGCGTCTCAAGGCGCGGGCTTTCACTATGTTCAAGCCTTATTGCGTTTGCCGCTTTGGCATACCCCTGAAGGGGTTTAT
>JAFWRV010000199.1 GCA_017519685.1 Clostridia bacterium | reverse complement strand
GGCGCTCCTCTTCACAAAACAGGCAATTATCAGGAAGTCCTTCCCTGGACCAACGGATTCAATATTGACAATTACAGCGAAATGGCTCTCAATGCCTCCGAAACCTTCACCGCAAAGGGTAAACTTGAGGAGCAGGAGGGCGGCGCGTATACTGTCGATTATGAATATCTTCTTGCTCCGCATTCCGAGCTTTTCAACGCCGCAGAATGGTACGAAAACAAGCATAACGGAGTCAGCATGACTGAATTCAGGCAGTTTGACAAGGGCGGTATATCGCTTGATTTCGACACTTCGTTAAGGAATTCATTCGTTCTCAGAAATGTCAATCTTCAGGAGAACGATTTCGGTTTCATGAAAAACAACGGCTCTCTCGGCAGCGAAAAGACCTCTTATGTCACACTTGAGGGCAACAAAAAATATACCGTTTCCTTTAATGCCACTCTTTCCCCCGCCACAGCCTCTACCGTTACCGGCGCTGTGCGCCTTTACGGCTTTGACGACAGTTACGCTTCCGTTCCTGTTGACGGAAACACTTATATTGAAAAGATATTCAATACCGACGGTCCTCAGAGTATAACCCTCAACACTCCTGAAAACATGACAAAGCTTGCCGTCGTTTTCGGCGCCGCGGGCAGAGGTGACGTCAGAATCTCCAATTTCAGCATTTCACTCGGCAGCGACGAAGCCAAATATGTTCAGGATATCGACCACTATGTATACGGTGAACCCGAGGAAACATTCGGAGATAATATTTTCAATTTTACAAAATGGGCTGATAATGAAAGATCATCCGTTCTTAACAGCAATGCCACAGCGGGCGCGGATATCTTAACAGAAGACAAATCGACTAATACTGCCAGAATAACAACCGACGGTTCGGGCGGAAACGATATTTATACTAATTACAGCGCTTCCCCTGATTATTACTTCATGAACGTCAAACCCAATACCGAATATGAAGTAAGCATTGACCTCAAAATTAACAGCGGCTCTTCACAGTTTCATCTTTTCCCCTACGGTTCCGGAGTTTCGGGCGGAAAGAAACTGACATTCAACGGCAATGCAAACGCCGATTTTGCCTATTTTTATGAGGGCGCGAGTCAAACCAAGAAAATCCGGTTCACAACCGGCGCCGACAATCTCTATATCCAGATCAGAATCGGCACCACCACTGCAAACTCGGACGTTGAGTTTTCCAATATACAAATAAGAGAGGTTATACATCCGCAGTATTATTATTACGCTCTCGAAATAGAAGACACATACAGATGGCAATCCGGAAGCGGTACGACACAGACGGTGCCCGATGAGGGAGATATCCTTTATCTCCGTGATGACGAAGGTCATTTCGTCTTTGACAAAGTTTATGATTCCTCTCAGGGTATCAACTATCTTGACAGAACAAAAACCTACTATACCCTCAAGGTTGTTGACGGAACCTATCCGACGCAGACATTTGACGACTATCACTGCTATCGCGCGGAAGCGTACGGTTTCCGTGAACCGTATTACACCGTCGAGTATGTGGACAGCACTTCTCACAGAACAGTCCGTACTGTTTTGTTAAAAGAAAACATTGAAGAACTTGAAGAGAGCGGTGTGCCGGTAACTATAATCAGTTCCGAAACCCCGTTCTTCCACAGAAACAGAATCAAGGTCACATACGTAAAGCCCGGATACGGTAATTATAATTTTGAGCTTGATAACAACGGCGAAGATGTTGATATTGACACATCCTATGCCTACTACACGGGCGGATTTGAAAACAACGACTGGTTCAGATATAAGGTGCTTGAGGCAAACGAAAAGAACAGTGACGGCACCCCCAAATATACTTTCCCGATTTTAGTCAGCACCTTCGCTCCCGGCAGCGACGGACTTGAAGAAGCGCTTCCGTACGCCGATCTGATAGTCCTGACCTACGGCCTCAATGTTTTTGAAACTCTGAAATACGAAAGCGATATGCCTGCCGCTAAGGTGCCGGTCATACGCGATCTGATCAATAATTTCAGAAACAACAGAATGCCTGTAATCATTGACAGAAAAATCCTGCTTTCCGGAACAATCGCTCTTACGCAGGCGCCGAATTACCTCCAGATGGTAAATCAGCTTTCTTCCGGAATCAGTACCGGCGGCGTTTTCGGCAGCGTTTACAGTTTCATGGCAGCCGACCTTTCTGTCAACAGTATGGCAAATGAAAAATTCTTTACATCCACGCCGAGCGGTTATCAGAGTTCAAGCTCCAAGTATTATCCCGTCTATGATGAGATTGAAAAGGAGAAAGCGCTTCGCACAATGGACGGCACAGAACAGCTTGAGCAGACAACCGTCACCGAAGCGACAATAATCCGCTATATCATAAACTACGCAAATCCGCGAAATTACAATACTCTTGATAAGCTCAATGTTCTCGATATTGAGCCCTCAACATCCAACCCCGGTATCACTCCCGCCGAAATAAATGCCCTGCTCCCGCCCGGAAGCAGATATCCCGAGAGTCTTATCAATATCGTGACAATGGCTGTTTCCGAATTTGTCGCGAAGAATGAAGATTTCAGCGAAATATATGATATTGTCTATATAGGAGCTTCAAATGAAAATATAAACCATATTGACAGTTCATCAAATTTCTCATTTGATTATCAGTACAAGGAAAACGGTACTGTTAAAACCGCTACATGTACTTACTCAAACGGTGTTCCGGACAACGCTTATTCCAGATGCCTGCAAGGTCTTGACGGAAAGAAGCTTATCGGACCCAGAATTGAAACCGGAGACCCGATTTACAATGACCAGAATATGCTCGGCATGTATTACACAAATGTCGGCGATATGATGGTCACAGCCAACCCTTCCACCACCGAAAGACCCGAGCTCGGCGGACTGCTCAAGGAAGACTATTTCAACTTCTATGATGATATGCCCGGCTGGATTCAGACAATAACCGGTCTGTTCTCCAGTATCAATGCATGGGCTCAGACCACCTATCTTCCCCTCGGCGGTCACGCGACAATGAGGTCAAGCGGCAATGACCTCAATGAGGCGGCAATGGAAAGACTGATGGACTATGCCAACAGCGGTCGTCCTGTCATAGTCAGCGATAAACTTTCAGAGAAAGTTAAGGAAGAACTTACAGCGACTATTTCATTGCAAACCTGTACAGATCACAGTGACCCGATTGAAAGATACTCAACTGACAGCGGATTTGCGTTGAAACTTCATGCAGAAGTGGATACCGAAAGTACCGTTTTACAGTCGTTGAGTGATACATTTGAGTATAATTGGTATTTCAGTGATAACGGTTCAGATTGGTATTGGTTTGGAAGGGGACAGGATATTACAACTACCGAAACGGTAGATATTCCCGGCACAAACCAAAAGAAAGATGTTCTCAAAGCTACAAATTTTGTACGCAAAACCGATAATATTTATTCTTTTAAAACTACTGACGCATATTTTATGTGTAAAGTAACTGTTTATTATAATAATATACCAAAGATTGTTGACAGTAACAAACTTCACGTTTACAAAACTACCCCCGATAGCAGCACATCTAAATCACAGTATGAACGATACTATATGACTTATTCCAATCCTCAAAAAGATTGT
>JAFWRV010000198.1 GCA_017519685.1 Clostridia bacterium | reverse complement strand
GTCAAACGCCGGCTTCCAGATACAGTCGTGCCAGTCGTGACCTGTTTCATTCCGCTCTTTTTTCTCAACAACAGTCACATCGTAACCCGCTTCGGCAAGACGGCAGGCCGCAACAAGTCCGCCGTGTCCGGCGCCCGCGACAATGATTTTTCTCACAGCGTTTCCTCCTGTCTGATTTCAATTCAATCCCTTCTGAGGCAAAGCCCTGCAGGAATTCCTTCCGGCGTTTTAATATTAACAGTATAAACCGAAATTTTCAATAAATCAACAGAAAAAAGACGGGATGCCGCATTTTTACGGCACCCCGCGTCATATATTATCAGATAAGTCCCTGAGCCATCATAGCGTCGGCAACCTTGATGAAGCCGGCGATATTCGCGCCCGCGACAAGGTCATAACCGAAGCCGTATTTCTCGGCAGCTTTTGCTGAGCTGTCATGAATGTTTACCATGATAGCGTGAAGCTTTTCATCAACTTCTTCCGCTGTCCAGTTATATCTCATTGAGTTCTGGCTCATTTCAAGCGCGGATGTAGCAACGCCGCCGGCATTGACTGCCTTGGAGGGAGCAACCGCCTTGCACTTTGTCTTGAGGAAATTGAGAGCGTCGTTGGTGGTGGGCATATTCGCAACCTCAATGTAATAGGGAACGCCGTTTGCCGCAATCTTTTCCGCCTGAGCCATGTCGATTTCGTTCTGGGTAGCGCAGGGCATCGCTATGTCAACCTTAACTCCCCAGGGCTTCTCGCCGGGATGGAACTCAACGCCGAATTTATCTGCGTAATCCTGAGCCTTGTCTCTGCCGCTGGCTCTCATCTCAAGCATATAATTGATTTTTTCGTCTGTAACTATTCCGTCGGGGTCATAAACATAACCGTCGGGGCCGGAAATCGTGACAGCTTTTCCGCCGAGCTGGGCAATCTTCTTTGCCGCGCCCCAGGCAACATTGCCGAAGCCGGAAAGAGCGACTGTCTTGCCCTTGATATCCTCGCCGAAATGCTTCAGAACTTCCTGTGTATAATAAACCGCGCCGAAACCGGTTGCCTCGGGACGGATAAGGGAACCGCCGTACGCAAGTCCCTTGCCGGTGAGAACGCCGTTTTCAAAGCAGCCCTTGATTCTCTTGTACTGACCGTAAAGGTAGCCAATCTCTCTCGCGCCGACACCTATATCGCCTGCGGGAACGTCAACGTCGGGGCCGATATGTCTGTAAAGCTCGGTCATAAACGCCTGGCAGAAACGCATGATTTCTTCATCGCTCTTGCCTCTGGGATCGAAATCGGAACCGCCTTTGCCGCCGCCGATGGGAAGACCGGTCAGGCTGTTTTTGAAAGTCTGCTCAAAACCGAGGAACTTCATAATGCCGATATAAACCGAGGGATGGAAACGCAGACCGCCCTTGTAGGGACCGATCGCGCCGTTGAACTGTACACGGTAACCGGTATTGACATTAACCTTGCCATTATCGTCAACCCAGGTAACTCTGAAAGTAATCTGTCTTTCGGGCTCGACCATTCTTTCGAGAAGGCCTGCTTTTTCATACTCGGGATGCTGATTGACAACGGGTTCGAGAGAGGTGAGAACCTCTTCAACTGTCTGAACGAATTCGGGCTCGGTTGCATGTTTCTTCGCTACGGATTCGATGACATTTTTGACATAGCTCATAAATATACACTTCCTTTACAATATTGCAACATCGGAATTATACTCCTTGTTTAATTCAAATGCAATATTATTATAATAATTTCGGCGTAATGGAAAAAAATTCTGCAAGATTTGCTGCATTGTTATGCAAATTTATAGATTTTTCGATGATTCGCTGTC
>JAFWRV010000197.1 GCA_017519685.1 Clostridia bacterium | reverse complement strand
ATAATTATAATTATTGTGAATATTATACATTGACTTTATCGTATTGTTGTGATATATATTTTTCCGGTGATTATATGCAAGTATTATTCTGTATTTCAACGGCCCTTGCGGCAGGTCTTTTAATGAGCCGCGTTTCAAAACTTGTCGGCCTGCCCTCGGTAACCGCCTACCTTGTGGCGGGAATTCTTATCGGACCTTATTTTCTCGGGCGTTTCGGCGTTGAGGGATTGGGTTTCATTTCGGCGGATAATGTCAGGAGTTTTGACATTATCTCCAATGTGGCGCTCGGCTTTATCGCGTTCGCGATAGGCAATGAGTTCCGCCTTTCACAGCTAAAGCAGATAGGCGGCAAAGCTACTTTTATAGGCATTCTTCAGGCGGTGGTCGCAACACTCTGCGTTGACGCGGCGCTGATAGGACTGCACTTCGTTCTCGGAGACAAACTGCCCGTTTCCATGGCAATCACACTCGGATCAATTGCCGCCGCAACAGCGCCTGCCGCGACTCTGATGGTTGTCCGTCAGTATAAGGCAAAGGGTAAACTGACCGATCTCCTCCTGCCGATAGTCGCGATAGACGACGCGGTCGGACTGGTCGTTTTCGCGGTTTCGTTCGGAGTCGCAAAAGCAATTGAAAACGGCGAATTCAATGTTGCGGCAATCATAGCCGAGCCGCTTCTTGAAATTGTTCTTTCGCTTGTTCTGGGCACCGTTTCCGGCCTGCTTTTCACCGCGGCGGAAAAGATGTTCAGCTCAAACAGCAAGCGTCTTACGCTCTCTCTGATGTTTGTTTTCCTGACTGTTGCGGTCTCACAGCTTAAATTTCAGGTCGGCGGCATCACCATCGGGTTTTCTTCGCTTCTCGTCTGCATGATGCTCGGCACGATGTTTTGCAACGTCTGCGATTTTTCCGCAGAAATCATGGAGAAGACCGACCGCTGGGCGCAGCCTCTGTTTGTGCTTTTCTTCGTTCTCAGCGGCGCAGAACTCGAGCTCAATGTTTTCCGTGATTTAGCCGTTGTCGGCATTGGCGCGGCATACATTATTTCCCGTTCGCTCGGTAAGTATTTCGGCGCTTACACAGGCGCAAGAATCACTCACTGCGAGGAAAAAACCGTCAAATATCTCGGCATAACCCTGCTTCCTCAGGCCGGTGTCGCGCTCGGAATGAGCGTAACCGTTATGAGCTTACCTTCGATAGGTCCGATTATCAGAAACATCGTTCTGTTCTCCGTGCTTATCTACGAACTTGTCGGCCCCGTACTGACAAAAATGGCGCTCAGCGCCGCCGGAGAAATATCCGTCAAGCCTGCCGAAAAGAACAGAAACCAAAAAGCGGCGCCTCCGAAAATATCGTAAGACACCGCAAAATAATATCCGGGAGCCGTTGCGGTTGCAACAGCTCCCTGCTTTTTGTACGCAAAAAACGGCTCCGCAGAATTAATCTGCGAAGCCGTTTTTAATGCATGTTTTTCGCTTAAACTGCAATTACTTGAGTTCAACCTTTGCGCCGACTTCTTCAAGCTTAGCTTTCGCAGCTTCAGCATCTTCCTTGGAAACGCCTTCCTTAACGGGCTTGGGAGCGCCGTCAATGAGAGCTTTGGCTTCTGCAAGGCCGAGACCGGTGATTTCGCGGACTGCCTTGATAACCTTGATCTTTTCTGCGCCGACTTCTGCAAGAATAACGTCAAACTCGGTCTTCTCTTCAGCGGCTGCTGCGCCACCCTCTGCGGGAGCTGCAACTGCAACTGCTGCTGCTGCGGAAACGCCGAATTCTTCTTCTACTGCATGAACAAGTTCTGAGAGTTCAAGAACGCTGAGAACTTTGATTTCTTCGATTATAGCATTGATTTTTTCTGATGCCATTTTATTTTCCTCCATTTTTGAATTTTATTAAAATTGATTATTCAGCGGGTGTTTCTTCTGCGGGAGCGGCTGCCTCTGCAGGAGCTTCTTCTGCTGCGGGAGCAGTTGCCTCTGCGGGAGCTTCTTCAGCTGCCGGAGCAGCTGCCTCTGCGGGAGCTTCTTCCTTCGCTGCGGGTGCGCACGCTTCTGCGCCGCCCTTGTCAACGATTGCCTGGATGGCACGTGCGAAAGCGGAAATAGGCGCGTTGAATGCATTGCATACTGTTGCAAGAAGAACTTCTCTGGTGGGAAGTTTTGCAAGAGATGTAATCGTCGCAAGATCGATTACCTTACCTTCAAGATATCCGCTCTTGATTGAGAAGGTCTTGCTGCTGTCGGCGAACTTCGAAAGAATTCTTGCCGCTGCAGTGTGATCTTCGGGGCTGATAGCGATAGCGGTTGTACCTTCAAGAACCTTCTCGATATCATCGAGGCCCGCATTCTTTGCGGCAAGGCCGAGAAGAGTATTCTTGACTACTGTATATCTGACGCCTGCTTCACGCAGTTCCTTACGGAGCGCGGTATCTTCGGCAACAGTAATTCCTTTGTAGTCAACCACTACGCCGGCAACAGAATTGTTGAGAGACTCGGTAAGTTCTTCGACTATCTGCTTTTTCTGCTCTAAAATTTTCTCACTGGGCATTTATCTTTTCACCTCCATACGAAATGTATAACTAAAAGCCCTCTCCGCATACCGCGGAAAGGGCATAACATACCTGTTGTATGCATCCTTTCTCGGCAGGCGGTAAAAACCTTTATGACTGAGTCACCTGCTGTCTTTAAAAGAACAGCTTGTGTATATTAACACGAATTTTATTCCGTGTCAAGTTTTTTCGCAAATTTTATCAGTTTTCGCCGACAAGTTTATTTGCATTGACTCTTATGCCGGGGCCCATTGTCGTGGCAAGCACACAGGAACGGATATAAGTACCCTTTGATGCGGCGGGCTTTGCCTTGATAATGGCGTCAAGAAGAGTGTTGAAGTTTTCAGCAAGCTTTTCGGGACCGAAAGATACTTTGCCGATGGGGCAGTGAATGATATTTGTCTTATCAAGACGATACTCAATCTTACCTGCTTTCGCTTCTGTAACTGCCTTTGCGACATCGGGTGTAACCGTGCCGGCTTTCGGGCTGGGCATCAGGCCGCGGGGACCGAGAACCTTACCGAGACGGCCGACAAGACCCATCATATTGGGCGCCGCGATGGCAACGTCGAAATCCATAAATCCTTCGCCCTGAATCTTTGCGACGAGATCTTCTGCACCGACGATTTCAGCGCCTGCCGCTGCGGCGGCATCAGCCTCGGGACCTTTGGCGAAAACTGCAACTCTGACGGTTTTACCGGTACCGTTCGGAAGAACGACAGCACCGCGGACCTGCTGGTCGGCATGACGTGAGTCAACACCGAGGCGGACATGAACTTCAACCGTCTCATCAAATTTGGCACCTGCGGTCTTGACCGTAAGTGCAAGCGCATCGTTGGGATCATAGAGGGTAGCTCTGTCAACGAGTTTTGCGCTTTCGTTATATTTTTTACCGTGTTTCATAATTATTATTTCCTCCCAATCATGTGGTTAATCGGATTTTTCCTCCCACAGTTTGCAATCAATCGGATACAGTGACGCCCATACTGCGCGCTGTTCCCGCTATCATACTCATAGCGGATTCAATCGAAGCAGCATTAAGGTCTCTCATCTTTGTTTCGGCGATCTTGCGGATCTGGTCCTGTGTGATTGTTGCAACCTTGGTTTTGTTGGGAACGCCTGAACCGCTCTCGATTCCGCATGCCTTTTTGATAAGAACAGCGGCGGGAGGGGTCTTGGTTATAAAGCTGAATGTGCGGTCTGCATAAACAGTGATAACAACGGGAATAATGAGACCCATATCATTCTTGGTACGCTCATTGAATTCCTTTGTGAAAGACATGATGTTGACACCGTGCTGACCGAGTGCGGGTCCTACAGGGGGAGCCGGAGTGGCTTTGCCTGCGGGAATCTGTAACTTGATTAAACCGACAACTTTCTGTGCCATAATAGTTAACCTCCAATATAAGTGGTGAATTGCGGAGCATCTGCTCCTCCCACGAAGCCGACGCGTAAGCGTGACTGCGCATAAGCGCTGAATTTGAAAGGGAAATCCCTCAAATTACCGTGATTATTCGGCAAGCTCAACCTGGTCGAGTTCAAGCTCAACGACGGTTTCTTTGCCAAAAAGTGCGGAAACGACAACCTTGACAGAATTATTGTCAATGTCAATTTCCTGAACAACTCCGGAAAAGCCGTCAAACATATCGTCAATGATGTTGACAGTGTCACCGACATTGTAAGATACTTCGACAACTCTCTTCTCGACTCCGAGCCTGATAACTTCTTCGTCTGTAAGAGGAATTGCTCTGTTTTCAGGACCGACAAATCCGGTGACTCCTCTGGTGTTTCTGATAAGGAGCCAGGCCTCGTCGCTCATCTTCGGACGGTTGTCCTTATCGGGCATAACCGCGACCTTGACAAGTACGTATCCGGGAAAAAGCTTGCGCTCGATATCCTTGTCGGCTTCGGCGTCATGAACGATTTCAACCGGAATTTTAACCTCGAAAATCTGATCCTGCATTTTACGGTTTTCAACCAGTTTCTCAATGTTGGTCTTAACCTTGTTTTCATAACCGGAATAGGTATGGATTACATACCATCTTGTCTCAACAGACATCTTAAATCCTCCCGGTTCAGTTGATAAAGAAACTGCTCAAAGCCATCATTGCGGCTTCGGTTGTCTCTTCAGCATCGGAACCTCCGATTTTTTCAGCCGCTCTTTCAAGAAGCGAGAGGCAGAAAGCGAGGAGCTGATCGACGCCGAATATCGCCAGACCGCAGATTGCGACCGCGACAAGAACGACGAGTGTTGATTTGAAAACTGATTTTCCGTCGGGCCAGATAATCTTTTTGATTTCGCCCTTGACGTCTTTGAAAAACTTCTTGATAGCTTTACCGGCCCTTACGAACCAGTTACCGCCCGGGTTTGCAGGTTTCTTTTCTTTTTTCTTTTCTGCAGCGGCAACCTTTTCAGCGGCTCCGGAAATTTCTTTCTTTGCCATTGGTTATCCTCCTGCTTACTTAGATTCTCTGTGAAGAGTGTGTTTCCTGCAGAACCTGCAATACTTGTTCATTTCAAGTCTGTCGGGGGTGTTCTGCTTGTTTTTCATAGTGTTGTAGTTGCGCTGTTTGCATTCGGTGCAAGCAAGTGTAACCTTGACTCTTTTACCGTTAGCAGCCATGTGCGGCACCTCCATTATTCGGAATTTTTAAGCCGTCACCGCAGTTTATCAGGCAACCGCGGCTTAAGCTCAGGCCTCCCTCTGCATAATAAATAAGGGCATAAAAAATAAACCCTTGAGCAGAGGTAGAGTCATATTATCACAAACTCACACCTATGTCAAGGGTTTTTTTGCGTTAAACCGATAATTTAATGTTATATTATAATATAATAAGGAATAACATCATACCCATCATGGACATCGCCGCAAACGCAATAGCGGCCGCGACGGCGGAAGCGGAAAGGAAGATCGTAGTGGCGGCGGTCGCTTTGAGGACCATTGTGTTTTCCGCCTCGGAAAGATCCTGCCAGAAGAAATTCACCGTGCTTCCGTCAACACAAAAGCTGTCGGAATTCATTCTGTCTTTGCCGGCAACAAGCGGCATGCCGCAATCAAGCATTGCTTTGGTAAAAGCTTCTGCCATTCCGGCGTCCTTGAAGGTGATTGTTCCTGTCAGACGGAGTTCGGTTGCCGGTTCCTCCCTGACAAGGTGACCGGGCTTGAATCCGGTGCTCCACCAGGTCATTTCATCGGGAGTGGAGAACTGGTGCTCATATTTTCCGGTCAGATAGTTCAGCTTGTAGAGATTGGTCTGCATACGAAGCATATTATCACCGGTCGCGCAATCATATTTGGTATAATATGAGTCTTCTCTTCCGTCGTGATTCTTGCAGTAAAGGCCGAGTTCAGAGCCCCAGAATACAAGGCCGTACTGGCCTTTCCAGAACTGTACGAGCCAGTCTTTTCCGCCGTATTCAAAATGAACTCTTATATAATCGTACTCCAGGAAAATATAGGGGGCCGCAAGGTCAAACAGTCTGATATAACCGAAATTTTCCTGCCAGGCATTGTTTATATCGCAGTAGAAATAATCATAATCCGGTCTGTATTTGTAACTGAGGACATTGTGCTTTGAAAGAAAATCCTTGACCGGACCGACAATCTGCGTCCTGCCCGGTTCGGGTACGGGTTCGGGCGCGGGGTCAGGAACTGGTTCGGGTACGGGGTCGGGAACGGGATTGGGTTCAACAGGTGTCGGAACTCTGACGGGTTCCTGAACGGGTTCGGTTTCGGTCGGTTCCTTCACAGGAGCCGGCTCGGTTTCGGTCGGCACGGCTGCGGGCGCGGGTTCGCTGTCTGTGGCTGTGGCTTCGGCCGCATAGGCGTAAACGCTCGGCACATATAAGCCCGCGAAAAGAACCGCCATAAATACTGCCGCAATTTTAACAACTGTCTTTTTCATCTTTTCCTCCCAATTATATGCAATTAACCCGGAACAGTATCGACAGAGCCGTCGGAAACTATTTCAAGCGTTGCGTCATCTCCTGACCCTCTCTGTTTATAAACACGTTCTCTGCCGGGGTCAAACATTTGTACCGGTGTCTCATCGGGACCCATCGCGTTGAGGCCCCATCTTTCAAATATCGGAAGGACTTTGAACGGGAAATTGAACTGTCCTCCCGCTTTGTTCCAGCAGGTAGCCGCAAAGAAAATGCAGTTGAAAATCACGGGATCCCAGAAATTATGGTTTTTGATAAAATTGCTGATATCATCAAGTTCTTCCTGACTTACGGTTGTCTTTTTCGTTACGTATTTTTTAAGTTTTTCGGGAAATTTGTTTCCGCAGTATGATTCAATATTATAATAGACACCCGCTCCGTCGCTTCTCGTCACGCCGAAAGCGCCTACCGAAACGCCTTCTCTCTTGTGACAGGTGTATATGCCGACGGTGATGTCATGATTTGTCAGATTTTCAAAATATACCCATACATGCCCGAGTGACGGCAAACCGCTCGCGTTTGAGCAAAGGTAAATATTGGCGACAGCCGCCGCGTCCTCGGTGTCCGCCGCATTCTCCGTGTCTGCCGCCGGAGCGGTCAGAGCGTCCTCTGTTTCTTCGTAAATTATGCCTTCCGGCTCATCATAAGCATTTGCGGTGAAAACAAAGGTTCCGGCAATCAAGGCAGCCGCAAGTAAAATACTGATGATTCTTTTCAATTTATTTTTCCTCCTTACTGTTCTTTCATGAGTTCAAGATACTCGTCATATGTAATCTTCTTGTCGAAGTGACTTCCTGTCGTTATATCAATAATTCTGTCCGCGACCGTCTGAACAAACTGGTGGTCGTGAGACGTGAAGAGAATTGTCTGCGGGAACTTGATAAGCCCGTCGTTGAGCGAGGCGATTGACTCAAGATCGAGGTGGTTTGTCGGCTCGTCAAAAATAAGCACATTGGCGCCCGAAAGCATCATTTTACAGAGCATGCAGCGTACTCTTTCGCCTCCGGAAAGCACCTTTGCCTGTTTGAGGGCTTCATCGCCCGAAAACATCATTCTGCCGAGCCAGCTTCTGACATCGGTTTCAAAAATCAGATTTGAATAGCCGCGCAGCCAGTCAATCAGATTGTCCTCCACGCCGTCAAAGAACGCGGAATTGTCGGTCGGGAAATAACTTCTTGACGTTGTGACTCCCCATTTGACCGTACCCTCATCGGGCTCAAGCTCGCCTGCGAGTATTCTGAACAAAGCGGTCTTCGCAACAGCGTCGGTTCCTACAAACGCGACCTTTTCCCTCGGCATTATCGTGAACGAAACATGGTCGAGAACCTGCCTGTCGCCGATTTTCTTGCACAGATCCGTAACCGTGACAACATCGTTTCCGACCTCTCTGTCAGGTTTGAAGCTGACAAACGGGAATCTTCTTGAGGAAACGGGCAGGTCTGTTAAATCAAGACTGTCAAGCAAACGCTTGCGGCTGGTTGCCTGCCTCGATTTTGAAGCGTTCGCGGAAAATCTCTCGATGAATTTGCGGAGTTCCTCCGCTTTTGCCTCATCCTTCTTGTTCTGCTCCTTCAACTGGCGCTGACGCATCTGGGTATATTCAAACCAGAAATCGTAGTTGCCTGTATAGAGCGTCATCTTTCCGTAATCTATATCAACTATGTGGGTGCAAATCATATTAAGAAAATGTCTGTCGTGGGAAACAACAATGACCGTACTCTCAAGGTCAAGCAGGAAATCCTCAAGCCAGCTTATCGCATTGACATCAAGGTGGTTTGTCGGCTCATCCATCAGAAGAATATCGGGATTGTCAAAAAGCGACTGAGCGAGAAGCACTTTGACTTTCAGGTCATTCGGAAGCTCGCTCATAAGCTTTTCGTGCCACTCGTTTGTGACGCCGAGTCCGTTCAGCAGAATTTCGGCGTTGCTCTCGGCGGACCATCCGTCAAGCTCGGCAAATTCCTCCTCAAGCTCGCTGACTCTGATGCCGTCCTCCTGGGAGAAATCCTCTTTGGCGTAAATGGCTTCTTTTTCATCCATTATATCGCAAAGGTGTCTGTTGCCCAGAAGCACGGTGCGGATGACGGTGCAGTCATCAAACGCAAAATGATCCTGCCTGAGAACGGATATTCTCTCGCCGGGAGTCACGCTGACTTTGCCGCCGGTCGGCTCTATTTCACCTGCAAGTATTTTAAGAAAAGTGGATTTGCCGGCTCCGTTCGCTCCGATGATGCCGTAACAGTTTCCTCTCGTAAAGGTAATATCGGCGTGGCGGAACAGCGGTCTGCCGGAATATTGAAGATCAAGATCAATTGCTGCAATCATATTTTTCTCCTCAAAGACCGCAAAAATTCATATTATTGTAACATATTAATTATAAATAATCAATAAATAACTGATATTTTTTTGCGCTTTCAGGAAAATTATGATAATATTTTCAATAAATCCAATACTTTTCGTTTTTCCTTCGTTATGTTAATGAACGGGAGGTGTGAAAATGACAAATCACGAAGCAGATAATCTGATAAAAAGAATTGCCGCCGGAGATATGCAGGCGCTTGAAATTCTCTACAGGAATATGAGCAAGCCCGTGTATTTTTATGCATTGCGTCTTACCGGCAGTCCGGAAGCCGCGGAGGACGTGATGCAGGATACATTTATCTCCGTGCTGAAAGGTTCGGGCAATTATAAAGAAAAAGGCAAAGGAACCTCTTTTATCTTTACAATCGCCAAAAACAGGGCAACAGACTGGCTGCGGCGCAACAGAAACACCGTCGGCCTTGATGATATTTCCGGGTTGCCCGATGATAACAATCCGGTTTATTTTTCCGAAAGCATAATAACTTTTATGCAGATGCTGTCTCCCCTGAATAAAAAAGAGCGTGATATTGTCATTATGCGGCTTCTGAGCGATATGACCCTGACTCAGATTTCCCGTGAACTCGGCATACCCAAAGGTACGGTGTTCTGGACTTACAACAACGCCGTCAAAAAGCTCCGCAAAGCTTCGGAGGGAGGGAATCCAAATGAAAAGCAAGTTTGAAAAAGATTTAAAGGATAAAGCGTACGGCTTTGTCCCCGATAAATGGGATGAAATAAAAAAGGAAGCGGAAAACACCGATTTAAAGACTGCTCCCCGGAAAAACGGATTTCCCGTTAAGCCCGTCATAGCCGCAGCGGCGTCGCTCGTCCTGGTTATCGGCGCGGTTGTCGCGGTAAACGCGGGCAGAAAAAACAGAATGGAAAAGCAGACTGCCACGCAGTCTGCTGAAACCTCGGAGGAAACAGTTCCCGAATCGGCGCGGTTTGATGAGGATACATCGTCTTTTTCGGTTTTCTATACAGACGATCAAACGGCAATCTCACCCGAAGCCGCAACCGGAAGCGTTCCGTCAACAGCAAAGCAAAACAAAGACGGTTCTTCCCCGACGCAGGAGAACGGACCGGCAGTCACCGTTCCCGGCTCACAGACGGTCGGTGAGAACAAAACCGTTAAACCGGAAACCTCAAAAAAGGAAGATACGGACTCCCTTGATAAAACCGTCACACATAACGCAACCGTACCGGCTACAACCGTCGCGGGGGCAACAGCGGCGGAAACGATGCGAATTCCCGATTGGGAATCACGCAGCACACCGGGCAAATTCAGATATTTCACATATAACGGAAAAGAATACTCATACACGGGAGGATGGCGCGAGGACCGTTCTGTCAAAAGAAGCGGAAAACTTATTGAAAAGAAAAAAATAACCTGTATTGACGAAGCAACCGATAAACCCCACAGCACCGATATTTATATTTATTCTCTCAGCAATATGAGCGATGACCTGGCGCTCGGCGTAGCATTCGGCGAAGGGGAAAAACTGCGTCCCTATGTCAACACTAAATATGTTCCGAAAACACTCGGCGAATTTCTGAATGCGATTGACTATAAAAACACGCTTTCTTACGGGGGCATCACCACAAGGTACAAGACAAGCGAACCGGTCAGAGCCCCCATAATGGCCGCGGATGTCAATAAATATCTTTTTGCAAACACGTCTGCGCCGAATATCGCGTCAACCGAATTCAATTGCGCCCGCGCGGTATTGACCGTAAACTGCGAAGAATTGAACCTTGTCAACAAAGCGCTCTATGTCTATGAAAACGGGTATATCGCCACAAACCTTGTAGGATATCTGTATATGTTCAATATCGGTGAAGACAATGTGGACGCTTTCAGAAAAAACGTGTTTGATTTTTCAAAGTATTATAACGAGCAGAAAGCCGCGGCGGAATCCTCAGGCAGTACAGCGACGATTGTGAACGGCACGACTTCGGCTCCCGAAACTTCGGCGCCTTATATTCCCGTGACCGAAGTGTCCACTAAGAAAAAACAATCATAACCACCCGTCAAACGGGTGGTTTGCTCTAGGGCTAAAAGCCACTGTTACTTGCCCGCGTCTCAAGGCGCGGGCTTTCACTATGTTCAAGCCTTATTGCGTTTGCCGCTTTGGCATACCCCTGAAGGGGTTTAT
>JAFWRV010000196.1 GCA_017519685.1 Clostridia bacterium | reverse complement strand
GGAAAAACGCGCTTGTGCCTGAGGGGGGAAAGAAGCTTCTGGGCGGCGCGGAAGAAAAAACAACGGAAGGATTATCAGAAAGGAAAGGAGAAATCATGAACAAGACACTGAAGATTGAAGGTATGATGTGCCCTCACTGCGAAGCGCACGTGAAGGAAGCCCTTGAAAAAATCGACGGAGTTATGCAGGCGGCCGCCTCCCACGTCGAGGGAAAGGTAACAGTCACCCTTTCAAAAGATGTTGATGACGGCGTTCTTGCCGCGGCAATCGAATCGGCAGGATATAAAGTCAAATAAAAAACAAAGCAGACGATCCGGAGCTGCCGCAGATTAATGCGGCAGCTCCGGATTTATTAATCTTTTATAATTTCACGCAGTTTCTCAAGTATCCTGACCATCGCCAGAGTGTCCAGACGGCAGTAGGCAAGCAGATTTTTCCTCGTCTCGGCAATTTCCTCCGGGGTATGGTTCGCGAGATCGGCAAACGCGGCGGATGCCTGGTCGCCTTTATGTATCTGATTGAGCGCGGCGTAGTTAAGCTCCGGGTCACCGGGGCACATCGCCGGAAGGACATATTTTATTGAATAAGAACCCATGAAATTTTTGTCATAATAAAGCTTATTGCTGAACGGTGTCATAAGATCTCTTATGTTATCGTGAATCTTCATCAGATGACCGCTGAGATCGTCAAACATCGAAGCGAGTCTTTTGATAACGCCTTTTTCAAATGACATATTGTAGGCGAGCACCCTGACATTGTCGGGAATGTCGCGGCATAAGCTTTCGGCAAGCGCTCTTCTCGGGTCTGTGCCTTCCTTCGCAAGAAATTCACGGTGTTCCGGTTCCTCTCCCTCTTTTCTTTCAATGTGAAGAGAATACTGGAAAGGAAGCTGCTCATAAGGCGACATTCCGTCATAGGGCGGAATGGCAAAGCTCGTGGTTTCAAAATCCAGATGATACAGGGGGAAGGTAAAATCTTTCAGACATGCCCGTATCTCCTCTTTATACACGTAAGGCTCCCGATTGTAATATTCGGATTCAACCTGAAGAAGCTGGTTCTTATTAAGCTTCGGCTTTCTGCTGATTATATCATCGAAACTTACTATACCCGAGTTATACAGACTGTACTTGGTTGTCGTCCTCATACCGGCGATATCAAATACCGACGGCGAAGGAATGTTTCTGTAACAGTAATTTTTGAATACGCATTGATAAGGTGTATTGCACGCGGCTGTAAGCTCCCTGTCGGGCTCGTCGCTTCCCGCGTCATCCACATAATCGCAGATATATCTTATGTTTTCATATATTCCCGGCAGAAGATTTTCAACTGTCGCGGTGCAGTCCTCAAGCATCAGGAATTTATGGAGATCAAGCTCACCGTATCTGACATAGGAAGAATCTATATGGAGATTGAAAACGTTTTTTATTTTAAGGCCGCACCCTCTCAGTACGTAGCACTGGAATGCCATATCATGAAGATAAATATCTGATATATGGGTTGAGCTTTTAACTTCGACTATGTCCCAGCCGTCGCCGTTTTTTTTCAGAATATCAACGGCGCAGTAAAGATTCTCAAAGAAAAAGCTCGCCTCGCATATATTTTCCGTTCCGCATTCGATAAGGCGCTTCGTTTCATCAACCATATCCTGCTTGTCGTCGGAATACGGCACCTCCGTGAAATCTCCGAAATAGCCCATCGCGAGGTCACCGACAAGGTTTCCGGTTTCGAGAATCGCTTCGTTACCCGGATCAACCGCTTCCTCAGGCATGTATTTTTCCATCCAGAGCATTTTGGGACACTGCAATCCGCGGCAGTATTTTGATTTGCTTAGATTCATTTTGTCACCTTCATACTGTTATTTTTGCCCGGCTGGAGCCGCTCGGCGTTTTTTCAACTGTAATCTGCTTGTCTATCGCGGATTTCAGCTCGGCGATATGGGAGATAATACCGACAAGGCAGTTTCTGTCCGATACGCTCGCCAGCGCTTTCATCGTGCGGTTTCTGGTTTCGGGGTCAAGTGAACCGAAACCCTCGTCAACAAACATTGAGTTTACCGAGATACCGCCAGCGGATTCCTGTACCTCATCGGAAAGGCCGAGCGCAAACGCGAGCGACGCCATAAACGACTCGCCGCCCGAAAGCGATTTCGCGCTTCTCTGTTTGTCATTGTAATGGTCGAATATATCAAGCTCAAGTCCGCTCTGTCCCTTTTTGCTCAGGTTGCTGCGG
>JAFWRV010000195.1 GCA_017519685.1 Clostridia bacterium | reverse complement strand
CACATCAATTTACCGTAATAGGCATCAGAGCACTGTGGATTAATATCAAGAACCCTTTCAAGATATTCATCTGCCTTTTTAAAATCCCCGTCTTCAATAAACATAAATGCTCTGTTCAGCAATGAATCGATTTTCGGAGATGCTGCTTGACTGTTTTCTGAAGCGGCAACTGACGCGTTATCTTTTATTGATTCTTCTTTTTGCGTTATCTTTTTTATACCTCTTACAACATCGTTAATAAAGCCGATTTTGCCCATATCCTGCGCTTGAAGATGTGCAAACTCCTCGGGCAAATCGTAAGCATCCATATCACGGTAGCAGGGGATCAGCAATTTGGAGCGGTCTTTCTCAATTATCTTCAGAAATCTTGACCACTCATTTTTAACCCATATCGCTTCAAAGTATTCCGGCTTTGTTCCGATGACAAGCATAACCTTTGCGCTGTTCAGAGCGGCAAAGATATACGGCTCATATTCCCGGCCGAGCTTGTCTTCAAGCGTTATCGCGGCGTAAAAGACTTTGAGACCTTCCTTCGTCAGCTGATAATAAATATCATTTGCGAGAGCGCTGTCAACGGTCCTCTTGCCGTTTTCATCTGTCTCTTTATAGCAAATAAATACATCAAACGGATTTTCCTGCTTGACTATATCAAGTATGCCCTTCTGAATCGCGGATATTTCAAGCGCCTGGGCTGTGTATATACCCTGCTGTAATGTGTCGGCATTCTCAAGCGCGGCAAGATAATCCGGATCTGTAAGAATGCTGTCATAATGCGCTCTGTGGCAGGTAGGTATCTTTTTACCCGTGCCGGGGTCGTCAACATACTCTATGCCGTATTTGCACAAAACTATTCCCCAATGAGCCTCAGAATCGGTGTTATCGGTTTCGAGTATTTTTTCATATACCTCCGCCGCCTTGTCAAACTCCGATTTCATGCGCAGATTGTTTGCGCGGTTAAAAAGATTTGTGACTATTTCGTCACGGCTCTTCGTGAAAGTCTGCCTGGTACCGCAACTGTCACATACGCCGATGTTTTCACCTTCGTTGAACTCTACTGTGCCTCCGCACATTTTACATTTAAAAACAGACATTTCAATCCTCCGAGTAATAAAATTATATAAAAACCAATAATTAGCTATAGAACATTATATACAGAAGGCAAGGGGCGAATATTATTCGCAAGTTATAATTTCGTGTATCCCAATCGGGCGATTGATACCCGACGATTCGGTTTGTTTTTGCGGGCAAACCGTTGTGATGCCCTCGTAGGGGCGAATAGTATTCGCCCGTTATTATTTCGTGTATCCCAATCGGGCGATTGGTACCCGATGATTTGGTTTGTTTTTGCGGGCAAACCGTTGTTATGCCCTCGTAGGGGCGAATATTATTCGCCCGTTTATCTTCGTTTCATCCCTGTCGGGCGATTGATAATCGCCCCTACGGTCCTCACGGACATCCCTGTGTTGATTACCGTAGGGAACGGATTAATCCGTGCCGTTTTTGGATTTATGATTTCAGATTTCAATCCACATTGCCGGACGAACACAGCCACCAGTATCATTGACACTGTTGCCACCGTTGCTGATGTCGCCGCCACCGTAGACATTCGCAACACGCACTGAATCATAACCGGGCGAGCGCAGCCACCACCAACAAGCTCCGCGTGTAACATTTGTCCATACGTCACTTGGGTTATTTGTCCATGCTCCTTTTTCTTTTGCGTAATCAGTGGGTTTGCAAGTTCTTTCTTCGGGCGATACGAAATATGTGTTTGCCTCCGGTATACTGAGCAAAAAAACCTTATCTGTTGTATCATTGCCGGAGCTTGTGCTGTAAATCGGATTTGCAGCTGTTGTAACCGTTGTTTCCGCTATAACGGTTTGCTCCCCTTTGTTAAACGCTTCATTAATAAAAGTTTCGTTTAACCATTTACGGAGTGAACAGGTTTCCCAAGTAACATCCGTTTTTTCGGTATTATACTGCTGACAATCGAGCGCCTTTTCACTGATGATAAGAACCTTACCGTCTTTAACCTCCAGAACTCTCCATTCTATTTCTTCTTTATTATTAGAATTGCTTTGATAATATTTACCGAATTTTATAATACTGCCAACTTTTACTTTTTTGAATTTATAGTTATAAAGTGACTTTCCTATCTTTTTTATATGTTCCTCTGTATCTTTATAATCCGGATTTTTATTGAACAGCGAATACGCTTCGCTGTAATTGCCGGCATCTGCCGCGGCAAGCGCTTTTTTGTAATTGGCAGCAGGCAGAATAACGGTATTCAGCAATATGGCGAAAACTATCAACACAGCCGCAATCGGTCCGACTGTCATTGCTATTTTTTTATTCCTCGCCTTTGCTTTTTCGGCGGCTATGCGGGCTTCTTCATCTTTGCGCTTGCGCTCGGCTTCCGCTTTTTCTTCGGCAATCTCTATATCTTTAATCTTGGCAATGCACTCGTCAATCTTTGTGCGGCTGTCTTTCCAGTCAATTATTGACTCAAAAAGTTTGATTGCTTCTTTGTTCGATTCCTTCGAATCATTTGATATCTTCAGCTTTGCGCTGTCATAAATACTCTGCTTGCGCGCGGTTTCGTTTCGCTCATTAATATAAGCAATATATCCGCGGATTTCGTTTTCCAGCGCTTCATCGCCGAATCTTATAACCTTACTGAAATTGTCTCTGTCATCAAAAGGCTTAGCACAGCCAGCAAGCTGTTTGCGGTTTTTGACCTGCAGTTCCGCCATAAGCTTGCCGAGATAAGCTTCGGCGTTTTTGGGGTCTGCGTCAAGCACCTTTTCGCAGTAAATATTCGCGTCATTCCATTTGCCGTCCTCAAGGAACAAAAACACTCTCTCAAGCAACGGAGCAACATTGGCCGCGGAAGCGGCAGGGGCGTTGACAACGACCGTTTCTTTGACAACGGGCTTGGGTTCATCTGCGGCGGTGATTTTCTTTATGCCCCGGATTAAATCCTGCATAAAGCCTATTTTGCCCATATCATAGGATTGCAAAACAGACAATTGCTCGGGCATATCGTAGGGGTTCATGTCTCTGTAACAGGGCAAAAGCACCTTGCTCCTGTCTTTGCGCATAAGAGCAAGAAATCTTGACCATTCATTTTTAACCCAGACAGAGTTGAGGTGCTCCGCTTTTGTGGCAACGCATACCATTGCTTTTGCCGATTGCAAAGCGGCGAAAATATATGGCTCATATTCGCTGCCGGCTTTATCTTCAAGTGTGATACGGCTGAAAAAGACGCGAAAACCCGCATCGGTGAGCTGATAATAAATATCCTGCGCCAATGTGCTGTCAACTGTTCTGCCGCCGCTTTCATCGCTCTCTTTATAGCAGAGGAAAACATCAAACGGCTTTTCGTTTTGAGATGTGGCAAGAATTCCGCGCTGAACCTCTGTTATTTTCGCGGCATCCTTCTGATACTGTTTTTTTGTTATGCCGTCGGCATTCTCAACCGCGGCAAGATAGTCTATATCATCGGTAAAAATATCAAAACTCGCTCTGTGGCAGGTGGGCAGATATTCCATCGTAACAGGGTCTTCAACATATTCAATACCGAAACGGCAGAGGGCGCAGCACCAGTGCGCCTCGGCATTGCCGGGCTCTTCCTGCACAATGTGTTCATAAACCTGAAGAGCTTTATCAAACTCACCCATACGGCGAAAATAATTGCCGCGGTTAAAAGCATCCGCCCTTGCCTCATCGCTGATTTTCGGGAAAGTCATTACACTCCCGCAGTTTTCGCAGGTACCGAATGTTTTATCCGCAGACAGTTCAATGTCTCCGCCGCACATTTTACATTTGAAAATAGCCATAGAATATCCCCCGATTATGATTTGATTTTACCGATTATTGTTAAAACCGCAAATACCACTATAACCGAAACAATTGCCGTAACCGCTTTGGGCGACAGATCGCCTCTGTAAAGATGAACGGCGATATAGATTGCTCCTGCTATTGCAAACGCAATAACAAGCAAAAACAAAATTAAAATGATTATGCCGGTTTTTGTGTCGTTTTTATCCGTCTGCTCCCGGATTTCGGCACGCTTTGCCTCCGCTTCTTTTATTTCGGCAAGGCGGTTCTCGCAAAACGCGATTTTATCTCCCGCTTCGCTTACAAACGGAATTGTCTTGAGCTGATTTATCGCGTCGGTATATCCCGCGGCGGAATTAAGGCGTATTTTTCGCAGAGCGCTCTCATAAACCGAACGGATTTCGCCGAGATCTCCGGAATCGACCTCGGCTGTATTACCGCAGTTTTCACACCGCGCATATTCGGAATTGACGGAAATAATGAGTTTTCCGCCGCAGACAGGGCATTTAAAAAAGTTCATATAGTTTTCCTTTATTATCTGGGCTTTG
>JAFWRV010000194.1 GCA_017519685.1 Clostridia bacterium | reverse complement strand
CCTTCAGAGAGCGGAAAAGGCGGGAATACCGTCGCTTGTAATCAGCAAAAAGGACTGCGGGTCGGCGGAAAAGTTTGAGGACGCGCTGATTGAAGCGCTCCAAAAAAACGGCACCGATCTGATTGTCCTTGCCGGGTTTATGGTAATACTCAGCCGGAAATTCACCGACACTTTCCGCAACAGAATAATAAATGTACACCCCTCTCTTATTCCGTCATTCTGCGGCGAGGGATTCTACGGCCTGAAGGTTCACGAGGCAGCTCTTTCAAAGGGAGTCAAAGTGACGGGGGCAACCGTTCATTTTGTGAATGAAATTCCCGACGGCGGAGAAATCATTATGCAGAAAGCGGTCGAAGTTCAAGACGGAGACACTCCCGAAGTGCTTCAGAAGAGAGTTATGGAACAGGCGGAATGGATTATTCTTCCGGCATCGGTAGAAAAGGTCTGCTCCGGAATAATACGTAAAGGAAGTTAAAAAATGGATATTTATAAAGTAACCGGTATCGGCGAACTTATCAAAGGCAATCCCTATGTCGGCAGAGGCATAGTAATAGGCAAAAGCGCCGACGGCAAAAACGCCGTGTTTGCATATTTCATTATGGGCAGAAGCGAAAACAGCAGAAACCGTATATTCACGAAAAAAGACGGCGCGATATTTACCGAGCCCTTTGATGCTTCAAAGGTAAAGGACCCTTCGCTTATAATTTACGCCGCGGTAAGGCAGTTTGAAAACAACGTAATCGTCACAAACGGCGACCAGACGGATACTATTTATGATTTTGTCAAAGAGGGTAAGTGCTTTAACAAGGCGCTCAGGACAAGGGAATTCGAGCCCGACGCTCCCAACTTCACACCCCGTATCAGCGGTATGCTGACACTTGAGGACAAAGATTTCAGATATAAAATGAGCATACTGAAATCCATAGACGCCGAAGGTTCGGACTGTGCGAGATACACATTTGACTATCCCTCAAAGGCAGGTCTCGGCCATTTCATTCATACCTATGTCACCGACGGAAATCCCATTCCCACCTTCCAGGGAGAGCCGGAAAGAGTATGCATTCCCGATGATATAGACGAGTTTACAAATGACCTCTGGGCAAACCTCAACGAAGACAACAAGATTTCACTCTATGTCAGATACATTGACCTTGAAACAGGCGAAGAAACCGACAGAATGATCAATAAAAACAAATAAGGAGCGGCAATATGAAAGAGTTTGAACTTAAATACGGATGCAATCCCAATCAGAAACCCGCAAAAATATATATGAACGACGGCAGCGACCTTCCCATTGAAATTCTCAGCGGCAGACCCGGATACATTAACTTCCTCGACGCTTTCAACAGCTGGCAGCTTGTCAAGGAAATCAAGGAAGCAATCGGCCTTCCCGCCGCCGCGTCCTTCAAACACGTCAGCCCGACCTGCGCCGCCGTTGGCACAAAGCTCAGCGACAAATTAAAAAAGGCGTGCTTCGTTGACGATATAGAAGGTCTTGACGATTCTCCCCTCGCCTGCGCTTACGCGAGAGCGAGAGGCACCGACCGTATGTCATCTTTCGGTGACTGGATTGCTCTTTCGGATGAATGCGACGCCACAACAGCCACTCTTATTAAGAGAGAGATTTCCGACGGCATCATCGCCCCGGGTTATTCAGCCGAAGCGCTTGAAATTCTCAAGACAAAAAGAAAAGGCAACTATAATATAGTCAAAATCGATCCCGACTATGTTCCCAATCCCGTTGAAACAAAGCAGGTTTTCGGCATCACATTTGAGCAGGGAAGAAACAACTATAAAATTGATAACTCCCAGCTTGAAAACATTGTTACGGCAAATAAGAATCTTCCCGACAGCGCGAAAAGAGATCTCATTATCGCCCTCATCACACTCAAGTACACACAGTCCAACTCCGTATGCTACGCGGTTGACGGTCAGGCAATAGGAGTCGGCGCGGGACAGCAGTCGAGAATTCACTGCACACGTCTTGCCGGCACAAAGGCGGACACCTGGAATCTCAGACAGAGTGACAAGGTACTCAATCTCCCGTTCCGCGACGATCTCGGCAGAGCCGACAGGGACAATGTTATAGACGGATATATCAACAAAAACGAGGAAGATGTCTGCGCCGACGGCAACTGGCAGAAATATTTCACCTCACAGCCCGAGCCCTTCACCGATGAGGAGCAGAAAGCGTATCTCTCCACAATCACCGGTATTTCGGTCGGCTCCGACGCGTTCTTCCCGTTCAGCGATAATATTGAGAGAGCAAAGAGAAGCGGCGCTTCCTATATTGCGGAGCCGGGCGGCTCCATACGTGACGATCTCGTCATAAAGGCCTGTGACGATTACGGCATTGTTATGGCGTTCACAGGAATGAGACTTTTCCATCACTGATAAAGGAGACTCTATGAAAATTTTAGTTGTAGGCTCAGGCGGAAGAGAGCACGCTGTCATCAGGAAGCTCAGGGAAAATCCCGAAGTTACCGAGATATTCGCTCTGCCCGGAAACGGCGGTATTGCCGCTGACGCGACCTGCGTCAATATCGGCGCTAAAGATATTCCCGCCATTGCCGCTTTTGCGAAGGACAACGGAATAGATTACGCGGTCGTCACTCCCGACGATCCCCTTGTGCTCGGGTGCGTTGATGCTCTTGAAGCCGAAGGTGTCAGATGCTTCGGTCCGAGAGCGAATGCCGCAATCATCGAAGGCAGCAAGGCGTTTTCAAAAGACTTGATGAAAAAATACGGTATCCCCACCGCTTCCTATGAAAGCTTCAGCGATATGGACAAGGCGCTTGCCTATATTGAAACCTGCCCTGTTCCCGTTGTAATCAAGGCAGACGGTCTCGCGCTCGGCAAGGGCGTTATCATTGCCGCGACGAGAGACGAGGCAAGAACCGCGGTCATTGAAATGATGCAGGATAAGAAATTCGGCAAGAGCGGCGATACCGTTGTTATTGAAGAATTTCTCGAAGGTCCCGAGGTATCCGTTCTTTCATTCACAGACGGCACAACAGTCGTGCCGATGGTTTCGTCAATGGACCACAAGCGCGCTCTTGACGGTGACAAAGGACTCAACACGGGCGGTATGGGCACCGTCGCGCCGAATCCCTGTTATACCGCGTCGGTCGCCCGGGAATGTATGGACAGAATTTTCCTGCCGACAATACGCGCGATGAAAGCGGAGGGCAGAGAATTCAGAGGATGCCTTTACTTCGGACTTATGATAACAAAAGACGGCCCGAAGGTTATTGAATACAACTGCAGATTCGGCGACCCGGAAACCCAGGTTGTTCTGCCGCTTCTTGAAAGCGACCTTCTCACTGTCATGCAGGCGACGACTGACGGCAGACTCAGTGAAACCGAGGTTAAATTCAGCGATAAAAACGCCTGCTGCGTTATTCTCGCGTCAAAAGGATATCCTGTTAAATACGAATCCGGATTTGAACTGAAGCTTCCGGAAACCGGCGACAGTGAAGAAATATTTGTTGCCGGAGCAAAGCGTGACGGAGACCGTCTTCTCAGCGCGGGAGGCAGAGTTCTCGGAGTAACCGCTGTTGCCGATACCCTTCCCGGAGCGATTGAAAAAGCATACGCCCTGACGGAAAAAGTCGGTTTTGAAAACGGCTTCTTCCGCAGAGATATCGGTCAGAGAGCGCTTGCCGCAGGAGGAAAAATCTGATGGTTTACAGAGTATTTGTTGAAAAGAAACCCGAATTTGCGAATGAAGCAAAAAGTTTAAGATACGATTTCAGACATATATTGCTGATAAAATCTCTGGAAAAGGTCCGCGTCATAAACCGTTATGATGTTGAAAACATTGACGATGAACTGTTTGATTATTCGGTTAAAACCGTCTTTTCCGAGCCGCAGACCGATATAGTCACAAGCGAGATAGAAAATGACGGAGCAGTTGTATTCGGAGTTGAGTATCTTCCCGGTCAGTATGACCAGAGAGCCGACTCGGCGTCACAGTGCATTCAGATTATTTCCCGCAAGGAAAGACCTCTTGTCAGAGCAGCAAAGATTTATATGCTCTACGGAAATCTTACCGCGGATGAAATCGCGCAGATAAAAAAGCACGTAATCAATCCCGTCGAATCACGCGAGGCATCGCTTGAAAAGCCGGATACTCTCGCAGTTAAATATGATATTCCGACAGAAGTGGAAACACTGACCGGATTCAACAAGCTTGACAAAGAGGGACTTTCGGATTTCGTTAAAAAATATGCCCTCGCCATGGACGAGGACGACATAAAATTCTGTCAGGATTATTTCATCAGCGAAAACAGAGACCCGACCCTGACCGAAATCAGAATGATTGATACATACTGGTCGGACCACTGCCGTCATACAACATTCCTCACTACCGTCGATTCGGTAAAATTTGAGGATGAACTGCTTCAGAAAGCGTATGACGATTATATTGAAACAAGGCGTTTTCTCGGCCGTACAAAGCCGGTAAACCTTATGGATATCGGAACTCTCGCGGCAAAGTATCTCAAAAAGACCGGCAAGCTTGAAAAACTTGACGAGTCTGAGGAAATCAACGCCTGCACCGTCAAAATCGAAATCGAGACAGACGGTAAAAAAGAGCCGTGGCTTTTATTATTCAAAAATGAAACCCACAACCATCCGACTGAAATTGAGCCCTTCGGCGGCGCCGCCACCTGTATCGGAGGAGCAATCCGCGACCCGCTGAGCGGCAGAGCGTATGTTTACGCCGCAATGAGAATAACCGGCGCGGCGAATCCGCTCAAGCCGGTCAGAGAAACAATAGAAGGAAAACTTCCCCAGCGCAAAATCGTTACGACAGCCGCCGCGGGATATTCCTCATACGGCAACCAGATAGGTCTTGCGACAGGCATAGTCGATGAAATCTATCACGAAGGATACGCCGCTAAAAGAATGGAAATCGGCGCGGTAATTGCCGCCGCTCCCGCAGAAAATGTCCGCAGAGAGCGTCCCGAGGACGGCGATATCGTTATTCTTCTCGGCGGCAGAACGGGCAGAGACGGCTGCGGAGGAGCGACCGGCTCTTCAAAATCTCACACCCTTCAGTCTCTTGAGACCTGCGGCGCCGAGGTACAGAAGGGCAACGCTCCCGAAGAAAGAAAGCTTCAGCGTCTTTTCAGAAACCCCGAAGCGTGCCGTATGATAAAGCGCTGCAATGACTTCGGCGCGGGCGGTGTTTCGGTTGCCATCGGAGAACTTGCCGACGGACTTGAAATAGATCTCAACGCTGTTCCGAAAAAATATGACGGTCTTGACGGCACCGAGCTTGCAATCAGCGAATCTCAGGAGAGAATGGCTGTTGTTATAGAAAAAGAAAACGTTTCGCGTTTCCTTGAACTTGCCGCAAGCGAAAACCTTGAGGCGACACCCGTTGCGAAGGTCAGCGCGGTACCCAGACTGAGAATGAACTGGAACGGCAAGACAATTGTTGATATCAGCCGTGATTTTCTCAATTCAAACGGCGCTGAAAAGCACATTGATATTGAAGCGGCAGGCATACAGGATTATTCAAAAGAAATCGGCAGCGATTTTACCGAAGAGCTTAAGAATCTCGCCGGCGACCTCAACATCTGCTCCAAGAGAGGACTCTCGGAAAGATTTGACTCAACAATCGGCGCTGGAACCGTGCTTATGCCGTTCGGCGGCAGAAATCAGCTTACCCCGATTCAGGCGATGGTTCATAAAATCAGCGTCGAAAAGAAGCATACAAGCGACTGCTCTGTTATGTCCTGGGGCTACAATCCGTTCATAACTGAAAAGAGTCCCTACCACGGCGCGTATCTCGCTGTTGTGGAATCTGTTTCAAAGCTTATCGCGACAGGCGCGTCGTTTGAAGATGTTTATCTTACATTCCAGGAATATTTTGAGAAGCCCGGCAAAAACCCGAAGCGCTGGGGCAAGCCGCTCTCGGCTCTGCTCGGCGCGTTTGAGGCGCAGAAGGCGCTCGGCGTTGCCGCTATCGGCGGTAAGGATTCAATGAGCGGAACCTTTGAAAACCTCGATGTTCCTCCCACGCTTGTTTCGTTTGCCGTAACCACTGACAAAACGGACAATATCATTTCAAATGAATTCAAGAAAGCGAGCAGCAAGGTTATAATCCTGAAACCCGAAACCGATGAGAACGGTCTTCCCGTTACCTCATCGCTGATTGACAACTTCAACGCGGTAACCGTGCTTATGAGAAACGGAAAGGTTCTCTCGGCTTACACACCCGGACTCGGCGGTGTGGCGGAAGCGGTTATGAAGATGGCATTCGGCAACGGTTTCGGCTTCACCTTCAGCGACAGTCTTTCGCTTTCCGATATTTTCGGATATAACTACGGCTCGTTCGTGCTTGAAATATCAGACGATCTGGATCTCGGCGAAACCATCGGATATGTTAACGGCAAGGGAACATTCGAATATAAAGGTGAATGTGTAGGCGCGGATGAACTGCTTAAAATTTATGAGGACAAACTCGAAAGCGTTTACTCCTGCAATATAGAACAGGAAGCGAAGAAGCCCGAAGCGTATTCTTTCTCCGCGACGGGAAGGCAGTCGGCTTCAATCAAGGTCGCGAAGCCGAAGGTTCTTATCCCCGCATTCCCCGGAACCAACTGCGAATACGATACCGCCAAGGTAATGCGTGACGCCGGCGCAGACGCCGAAATCATCGTCATCAACAACCTTACGGCAGACGGAATCTCCGCAAGCATCGAGAAATTCTCCGAAGAACTCAAAACGGCGCAGATGATATTCATCCCCGGCGGTTTCTCAGGCGGCGACGAGCCCGACGGCTCAGGCAAATTTATTACCGCCTTCTTCCGCAACGCGGCAATCAAGGACGGCGTTACGGATTTGCTTGAAAAACGCGACGGTCTTATGTGCGGAGTTTGCAATGGCTTCCAGGCACTCATCAAACTCGGTCTTGTCCCCTACGGCAAGATAATCGATACTGATGAAAACTGCCCGACGCTTACATTCAACACCATAGCGCGCCATCAGTCACGGCTTGTAAGAACCAGAATCGCTTCAAACAAATCCCCGTGGCTCGCCAAAACAAATGTCAACGACATTTATACCGTTCCCATCTCCCACGGCGAAGGCAGATTCATCGCCGACGATGAACTGATTGCCGCTCTCGCGAAGAACGGCCAGATTGCGACACAGTATGTTGACCTTGACGGAAACGTAACCTCCGATGTTCATTTCAATCCCAACAACTCCATGCAGGCGATTGAAGGTATCACATCGCCCGACGGAAGAGTTTTCGGCAAGATGGGCCACTCGGAGCGTACCGGATACGGACTTTATAAGAATGTTGAAGGTATATACGACATGCACATGTTTGAATCCGCTGTTGAATACTTTAAATAATACCGAATAATACCGCAACAAAAACCGGGCAGTCAATGAACTGCCCCAAAATATACAGACAGCACAAAAAAAGCCCCTATGGCATATCAAATTAATCAATGAACTGACTTCGGTATTCCATCGGAGTCAGTTTAGTTTTCAACTGAATTCGCTGGTAGTTATAGAAATAAATGTAAT
>JAFWRV010000193.1 GCA_017519685.1 Clostridia bacterium | reverse complement strand
GTTTGTTTTCTTGTTTATATACAGCTTTACGTCATCCGGCTTTGTAAGAGTGTAGCATGCTTTGGAGTATGATGTGCCGTAAAAGCCGTGATATGTTTCAATACTATAATTATTAATATCGGGAGTTTTCAGGTTCATTTGTCTGCAGATTTCCCGATAAGCAAGGAACGCGCCGTCGCTTGTCCAGTGATGGTCGGTTTTATAATAAATCTGTGTTTCCCCGGCAGAGCTTTTAAATATATCAATAAGGTCTATATATTTAAATTTGTTTTCTGAAATGGTTTTTAATTTTTCCGAATAGTCTTTGTCCGAATACTCGAGTGAATTTCCGGGAAGTTTATCGGAAAGAATAGATCCTTTTGACGGAATGGATACAAGCGTGACAGGCACACCGGCTTTCTCCGTGAATGACAGAATTCTTTTCATATTGGTATCAAATCTGTCTTTTCTGTCAAAGGGTTTTTCAATGAGATAACCGTCTTTTCCGAGATAAATTCCGTTTGAACCGTTATTACCCTTGAGCAGCTCAAAATAAGCGTTTACGGAAATAAAGAATTTTCTCATCGGAGTCTGATCCGCAAGGAACTTTTCAAAATCCGCGGAAAACTTCCCGCTTTTGATATTTTCAAATGAAATATCCGGCGCTGTCTGGAGATAGCGTTTTTCTGTTTCGGAAAAACTGTTTTTGGGCATGAATATATAAAGCAGACACATAAGAGCCGTGAATGCCGTGAATATAATTATTATGATGTTTGTTTTTATGTTTGCTTTCATAATTAAAATTTAAAGTAAAGGAAAGGATTGTATTCTTCGCTGACAAGAGAAGCGGTGCAGACAATAAGAAGAATAATCACCGCAGCGCATTCAAAAATAACGAAGCCCTTTCTGCCTGAAAGTTTATCGTAAATCTTCCTTATTAACGGAGTGCAGGCGATAAATGCGATTATCAGAGAGGGGAGATAAGAAATGAAAATATGCAGAGAGTCGTTTGAAATCAAACCGCCTGTAAACAGGTTCGGAACATACTCCGCAAGCGCCGTGAATCCTCCGTTGCCTGAATCGAAATAGAATAGAAGCCAGCCGAATATTATCAGAACAAGTGAATACAGATGAGAAAAAACCGCCGGTAATTTCTCGAGCTTTTTAAGAAGAAATATCTTTTCAATAACAAGGATTATTCCGAAATAAAGACCCCACAGCAGGAAATTCCAACTCGCTCCGTGCCAGAAGCCTGTCAGCATCCAGACTATCAGCAGGTTGATTATCATTCTTACCTTGCCTTTGCGGTTTCCTCCGAGAGGAATATAGACATATTCACGGAACCAGGTGCCGAGTGAAATGTGCCATCTGCGCCAGAATTCCGTAATGCTTTTTGAGATATAAGGATAATCAAAGTTTTTGAGGAACTCAAATCCGAGCATGTTTCCGAGACCTCTGGCCATGTCTGAATATCCGCTGAAATCAAAGTAAATCTGAAGTGAAAAAGCAATAATTCCAATCCAGGAAGCGAGTACGCCTCTGTCGGGAATATCACGAAGAGTATCCCACAGCAATCCCATCGGGTTTGCAAAAAGAACTTTTTTGACAAGACCGAGCATAAACAGTCTGACGCCTTTAGCGAAAAGCTCCGGAGTTTCCTTTCGGCCGCTGAGCTGCGAGTCAACATCGCTGTACCGTACAATCGGTCCGGCAATCAGCTGAGGGAAAAGCGAAACATATGTGCCGAATGAAATAATGTTATGCTGAACCGATGTTTTTTCTCTGTAAACATCGATGGTGTAAGACATAATCTGGAAAGTATAAAATGATATTCCGACGGGGAGGGGAACGGTAATTTTCGGGATATTCGCAAACGGTATTATAATATTCAGATTGTCAGTGATAAATCCGGCGTACTTGAAAAATGCAAGCATACCGAGGTCTGTTATCACTGAAATAATAAGAATCGCCTTTTTCCTTGACGGCGCTTTTTCCATCAGGATTCCGGCGATATAATTGATTACCACAGAGAAAATCATCAGCAGAATCAGCACCGGTTCTCCCCAGCCGTAAAAAACAAGGTCGGCGAGAAGCAGAAAAGCGTTTCTGAATTTTCTCGGCAGAATATAATAAATCAGGAGAACAGCAGGTAAAAATACAAACATAAAAATTAAGCTTGAAAATACCATAGTGTCCTCCGGATTAATGTTGTTTATTATTTAATATTTTTGAAATTCAGGTCAGAATGTCTCGTTGAATATTTCAGACATTCTCGCGGCGTTTTCCGAGATAAAGAGCGCGATATAATTGCCTTTGGCCTCAACCTTGCATTTTTCAAGAATCGCGAACTGTTCGGGGCTGTAATCTCTCATTTCGTTTTTCTGATATTCAAGATGCTCTTCAAGCGCGGATTTGACAGCGCTCGGATTTGAAGCGTGGATTATGATGATTTCATCCTGGTATCCCGATGAATTCTGAATTACAGAACTTTCGACAACCCATGCCGATTCGATTCCGTAATAGTCAATAAGGTCATCTGTTGTAAGAGTGATGTAATCTTCGGGTAAAAGATTTTCCGCTTTGATTTTATCCATCACGGGCTGAACGGAAATAAACTCCGATGTTGTTAATGTCACTCCGGATTCATCCGAATTTGCGTCTGAGCCGGAATTATCACCGCACGCTGC
>JAFWRV010000192.1 GCA_017519685.1 Clostridia bacterium | reverse complement strand
GCTGCCGCACCGGCTTCTATCTGCTGATAAGGAATGCGGAAAATGAGCGCGTGCTCGCAATCACCAGGAGAATACTCGCCGATATACTCGCTTATGACGGCCCTGTCTTCGGTGCTTCGCAGAAAGAATGCGGCAATTACAGAGATCTCGAACTCGCCAAATGCAAGGCCGAATGTGCTGCTTATCTCAAAGTTCTTGAAGCTCCGCAGAGTTTCAGATATGCGGAATAAGACGAATCACGCTGTCCGGGGCTGCACGTTCAGCCCCATTTTTAATTCCTTCTTATAATTAAAAACTTCTTGACATACCGCGCCCGTTATGATATTATATTCAAGCATTTACGGAGAGATACCGAAGTGGTCATAACGGAACGGTCTTGAAAACCGTCGTACTCTCACGGGTACCGTGGGTTCGAATCCCACTCTCTCCGCCAGATAAAATAACAACTTTTTAATATACGAAGAAGACGCTACCATCATGGAGAAGTACTCAAGTTGGTGACGAGGCGCCCCTGCTAAGGGCGTAGGTCGGGTAACCGGCGCGAGAGTTCGAGTCTCTCCTTCTCCGCCAAGCGATTGTAATCCGAACTTTTTGCTCAAAGCGGGCGAAACGTTCGGATTCGTCGTTTCTACTGACTGCTTGAAACGATATTCTCGTTGAGAAAAACAAAAAAACGCGCAGCCGTCGGCATAACAAAACCGGCGACTGCGCACATTTCATTTATGAGACTTTTGCAGCCTCTGCATTTCCGTTTTTCCATTCTTCAAAAGCCTTTCTGTGGTCTTCGGACTGGTAGAATCTGGATATTTCCGGTAAGAGAGTATAAACAAACTCGTCAATTACAGAATCGGGAATGCGATTGTCATTTACTTCATAATTCTTATTTCCTTCCATTTAGATTTGCTTTGAATGATTTTAAACCGCAATCATTGTCATAAGCTTTTACCTCCTTTCCTCGTTATTTTTGTTCGGCGCGGTAAGCTCAGATATTCAGTTGTAAAATCATAGCGAATATTGGTTTATCACCTCATTTCTTTGTTTTAGATTTTTGTCATCTTTCAAGAGAATGCGGTTTCGATTCTCTCGACATTGCCGAATACATTTTCAGAATTTCGGGAGGAATATTTGAAACGAGCGATTTAAGCTGTTCATATTCCTGCTTCCGCTTGCCCATTTCAAGTCTTTCATTGACACTGATCCGGCTTTTCTTCTTGAGATCGGCATTTTCTTCCCGCATCTGTCGCATTGTCTCATCATAAACAGCGAGTTTTGAAAGCAGATTGGCTCTGTCTTCCATATACTTTTCGACAAGTTTCTCGGCATCGGCTTTGCCCTGCTTCATATTCAGAACGCCGATACTTTCAATTGCACTGACAAGCTTTTCCGCCTGCTTGTTCAGATTCTTGGCCCGCTTGTAAAGCTGAGTGGGAATATATGTCCTGCCTGTAATCTGACTGCTTGTGCCTCTTTCGAGTTCGGGATATTTCTTTGACATCCACTGATGATACATATCCTGCCAGTAAGTAAGCTTCTGTTTATTGCCGACAATCTCTTTTGCGGAAAGTCGGTGATCCTTCGTAATAGGAACAAAACACAGATGCATATGCGGAGTGGTCTCGTCCAGATGAACGGCAGCGGAGATAATTGTTCCTTCGGTAAGATGCTTTTTGTAGAAATCCAGAGCATGCTCAAAGAATTCTCTGATTTCCTTTTTGCTCTTTTTCTTGAAGAATTCGTTGCTTGCAGTTACAACAGTTTCCACCAGAACAACACTGTCTTTACGTGTGCGGCACTTATGATTCTCGAAAAGAGAATTGATTGCGTCCCTATACCCGCAGTGCAGACTTACAAGATTGTAATTTTCCTTCGACTTGTTCAAGTCAATGTCGGGATTGCTCTTGTATTCCGCTTTGGTTCTTTCGTTGTGCGCTTCTATTCCGCTGACGGCAGAAGACTTGTGTTTCTGAAAACGCATGATTGCATACTTCACGGTTAACACCTCCCTTCATTAATGATTTTTGAATTTGGTTTTTATTCGCCTTCTCCGCTTATCCTTATCAGGAATAATCGGGAAAAGCGAAAACTTGCGTGACACCGTCAAGAATGGGTTTGTGACATTTTCATTACTGAATCATTTTGAACATTCCTTCTTTCTTGATAAAATTAAAGACACCGCGTAAGAAAATGAGACACAATGACTCATCAATCTCACGCGATGCCGTATAAACCGATTTATGTTCCTCTTCCTATAGAGGAGTCAAACGAAAAACCGTAAACCGCAGTTATTTAAGCGATTGTTGTAATTCGGCTTTAAGATAAAATCACGATTTACTCCGAAAATGAAACGGGTATATTGGTGCCGAATTTGGCACCAACGCATTTTTCCGGTGCCAATATTGGCACCGTTTTTGCATTTCCACTACCATTTATATTCCTAAAACTTTTCATAAAACTGTTGAAAACTCTGCTGCCGCGGATTTCATATTGTATCAATACCCTTGAAAATGCAAAAAATATTTGTTCTGCGGAACGGGGGTTTATACGTCCTTTGCCCTCCGAGCCGAAACACGGAATTATCAAAACCGGTATTTTCACGCTGAAAACCGATTTCTCAATTCCGCCGAAAAACAAAAATCCCGGTCTTGCCTTTTGACGGGCAAGCCGGGATTTTTTCGCATTATAAGCGTAAACACTATGCTGTTTTTCGACTCTTTCGGGCAAAGGTCTAACACACTAGACTTTGCGTAAGCAAAATCGTGTGCCAAAGGGGAAGACCGAAAAGCAGTTATTGCCTTAACAATAACTGCTTTTCTCTTTTCCGTTCCCCTTTTGGATTACCCTCGGCGATTGAAATCTTCAAAACCGATGTTTCGATTTCAATCGGAATTGTCGGCTGTTTCATATTGTGTCATATAGGGTTGCCGACAATTAATGTGTGTTTCTCTTGTTTAGCATTTTTATAAAAGCTTCTACATTTCAAGTGATAGCATCAAATCCATAATTTCATTTACATCTGTTCCGCTGTTAAAATGGGCCTGATAAGCAATCCCGCTGTCGCCGTTTGGATAGTATCCGATTCTGATATTATCACCGTTAAACTCCGGTGTGTGAACATAGAATGTTTTTCCCTGGTATTCATATTGTTTTCCCGTAGGAGTTATTTTTCCTGTTTTACCCTGATCTTGCACAACAACTGATCCGTTTGTGAACAGATATGTCACAGACAAGCATTCCGTTTCTTTTTTGTCGTTATTTCCGTTAGGGCTGACAAGAAGGACGCTGTATCCGGTGAAATCGTTTCGGTTGCAGGGAACAATCGGGTAGCCAAAATATGTTTTTGCCGTATTGTAATCAACGCGGACATCTTTATAAATATTTTGCGGTTCCTCGGCAATGGTTGTTGCCTCTGCCGAAGTAGGTTCAACAGAGTGAGCCGTAGGCGTTTCCGTGATTTTGGTTGAAGAAGGAACAGTTGTCGGTTGTACTTTTGTTACCGCTTCCTGTTGGTTCCTTTTGTCGGACGAAGACGGTTGCGTGTGACTCTCCGTTTTTGAAATTTGGCTTTCGATTATATTTGCAGGCGCCGTTGTTTGTTCCGCATCTGTTGTTTGTGTGTTTATTGCAGATTCGAATAAATAGTTATCCTTAAAAGATGTACTCTCTTGTGTTACTGATGTATTCTGAGTTAAAGCAGGCTTATTTAGAAACCATTTCTGTGAACTGAACCATCCGACTGCGATAACCACAGCTACGCAAGCGCAAATTGATCCGATTGTTTTTATTTTACGAACTCTGTTATTATGAAAACTTTTGCGGATAGCATCGGTATCTTCTGCTGCCGAAACAAACTTTTCATCAAATCCGGAAACAGCATCATAAAGAATATCGGTTTTCATGCTCTTTCCTCCTTTAAGAATTTTTTCATCTTTTTCCGTACGCGCATTAAAATTGTTCTGACATAGTTTTCCTTAATTCCGTATTTCTCGCTTATTTCGGACGGATCCTCAAGGTGATAATAACGCCGGATAAAAACACTTCTGTCGCGCTCGTTAAGTGTTTCCAAAAAAGTGTTCAGGCTATACTTTAAGGTATCAGTATCCGGAGAATAACCGGGCGGAAAAGCGGAAGAAAGCTCTTCGGACAAGATAGCATCCCGATCTATCAGCTCGTCCTTTGGAACGGCAAATATGCCAGCCATCGCTTCAAGCATTTTCCGGCTTGGGCGGCTCAATCCTGTTTCCCATTTAGAGACAAGCTCTCTTGAAACAAACAGAGCATCTGCAAGCTCAGATTGAGACAATCTCGCCTGTGTTCGGTGTTTTGCAATTATCTGACCGGTCCGCACTTATTCATCACCTCCGCTGCATGTATATTATAACTTTAACATTAACAATTCTCAAGGTAAAAAATGTATCACAATAAGTCAACAATAATAATCTGAAATTATTGCGGGAATCATACCATATTATACTCCTTCATTCGAGAATTAAAACAAATAAGTTAAACAAAAAGCTGTAGCACATATTAAGTGAGATTATTTTCGTTATAATTATACAGTTGACCTCTTGAAAAAACGGCTATGTTGCAAAAATACAACAAAACAGATCCCTGCAATCCCAAAAGTTGCATAGATGCAACAAAATATAAATAACGATTGACAAGAGACCAAATATATTATATAATTTAGTCACAATCATAGTTGGAGGTTTTACAATGAATATTGTTCCTATGAGAGATTTAAAAGACACCGTTCGCATCGAGCAGCTTTGCGCCGGAGATAACGGTCCCGTTTTTGTTACAAAAAACGGCTATGGCAGACTTGTTGTTATGGATATTGAATATTTTGAAAAAACGATGAAAAAGATTTATGAAGCCAGTGCTGTCAACAAAGGAATCGATGATATGCAGAAAGGCAAAACGGTTGACGGCAACAAAATCATAGAAGAAATGAGTAAAAAATATGGCTTCTGAGTTCAAATATGAATTTACCGATTCTGCAAGCAGGGATTTGGATGATATTCTTGATTACATTGCGGGTAATCTGAAAAATCCAAATGCTGCCAAAGATTTATTTGACGGCATTAAAGCGGAAATCAAAAATATATGTATGTTTCCCCTATCGGCAGAAGAGGTTGAAAATGAGTTTATTATTGTTCAGGGCGTTCGGAGAGTAACTGTAGGAAATTATAATCTGTATTACTACCCGAATGAAAGCAAAAGAACTGTAACCGTGCTTCGAATTATTTATGGAAAGCGGGATTTGAACTATATTTTGAGAGATTTGGATATTTAAGGATGTGACAAAGTGAACGGAGTTATCTATGCCCGGTATTCTTCCGATAATCAACGTGAAGAATCCATTGAAGGACAGTTAAGAGAATGCAAAGCTTATGCCGAAAAGAACGGCATTACAATAATTGAAAACTATATTGACCGCGCTCATACCGCAACGAATGATAACCGTCCCGATTTTCAGCGTATGATAAAGGACAGCGCAAAGGGTAAATTTGAAATAGTTCTGGTATGGAAGCTCGACAGATTTGCCCGTAACCGCTATGACAGTGCACATTATAAAAATCAGCTCAAAAAGAACGGAATCAAAGTTGTTTCCGCTACCGAAAACATAGCCGACGGACCCGACGGAATTCTGCTTGAATCGGTGCTTGAAGGTATGGCGGAATACTATTCGGCAGAGCTTTCGGTCAAAGTTAAACGCGGACTAACGGAAAACGCATTAAAGTGCAAATTCAACGGCGGCACGATGACATTCGGATACAAGTTAGGACCCGAGCAGAGTTATGAGATTGATCCTGTAAATGCTCCCATTGTGCTTGATATTTTTAAGCAATATGACTGCGGAAAGACTATAAAAGAGATAAGTCAGTATTATTCGGAGAAAGGACTTTCCCTGAAACCGGATATCAATTTCATTACACGCACACTGCACAATCGTAAATATATCGGCGAATACCGTTATAATGAAACAATCATTCCCGACGGCATTCCAGCAATTGTTCCCAAGGATTTATTTAACAGAGTTCAGGAACAGCTTGCTAAAAATAAAAAAGCGCCGGCAGCCAAACGCGGTGATGACGGATATATTCTTACAACAAAACTATTCTGCGGATGCTGTAAAACATATATGGTCGGCGAATGCGGCACAAGCGCTTCAAAAGGGAAAACATATAATTACTACCGCTGTGTTAATTCAAAAAAGAAAAAGACTTGTAAATCAAAACACAAATCCATAAGAAAAGACCGTATAGAAGAGTTAGTAATATCGGAGATTAAAAAAGCCGTATTTGATGACGCTTTTGTTGATGAATTCGCAAAGCGGGCTTATCTTGCACAAAAGGAAGAAAGCAGCGAGCTGGCAGTTTTACGCAAAGAGCTTGCCGAAACCGAAAAGGGCATAAAGAATATGGTGGATGCCATCCAGGCAGGCATTGTTACGGAATCTACAAAACAGCGTCTCACAGATTTGGAAGAAACAAAGAGTAATCTTGAAATCAGCATAGCCAAAGAAGAAATAAAGGCACCGATATTCTCTGAAGATGAAATTCGATTCTTCATTATGAGTTTCAGAAAAGTTGATTATGATTCATCAGAAGGAAGAAGACTTGTTGTTGACAGATTCCTGAACAGTGTGGTTATTTATGATGATTACATTCTCATAAACATGAATTTTAATAACAGCACCAAGCAGGTTGATATCAAAGAACTTGACGCTCCTGCAAAACGTTCGAGCTTGAAATCGCTCTCTCCGCCAATGTAAAAGGCACCCCAAAAGGGGTGCCTTTTACATTTTACAGAAAACACTCGAACCGAGCGCCGGTACGGCGCGGGTTGAACCGCCGAAGCGCGTCCGGTGGACGATGAAGCGAGGCGGTGAAATGAGCAAACAGGGAGAATTGCGTTATATGGGGTCCCCAAAAAGTCCGACAGACTTTTTGGGGAGAGGAGGAGCAGCGGAGTGATTGAGAGCCCGTGTGAACAGATTAGTCCTGACACGGGCGCGAGAGATACGGAGCTTGTGACGACGAAGCTCCGCATATCCCTTTGGCGGGCGATTGATAATCGCCCCTACGGTTGGTGGGTGTCCGAAGCCTTATATATCAAGACAAACGGGCTTTAATGATAAAAACGCAATCCGGAGCGAAGCGACCCACAATTATTCATTATTAATTATAAATTATTCATTAAAAAACCGGTTTCACGGGCTTTCCCGTGAAACCGGTTTTGGGGTTTAACTGCAAATATTAATAATGTGCTGCGCCGCATTCACATACGGGATTCAGTTTGAATAACTCGCAGATGAAAATGTATATTTTCCAGAGTATCGCCTTTATGCCTGTTTCGTGGCACCAGCACTCGCATGTTGTTTCCGCGATTCTGACGGTGAAATCGACAGTATAATCCTTGCCGTCGTTGCTTTGGCCGAGGGTGTTTCCGTTATTCGCCTTGATATCCTTGCCGAGAACGAGAGTATATTTGCCGGGCTCAAGGTCCTTGAGTTCGATTGTTACCGTGCTCTTGTCGCTGACTTTTCCGACGTTGATTTCCGCTTTTGTGCCGTCTTCTTTCTTAACGCAGATGAGAGCTTTGTTCGCTTCTTCATTTTCAGTCATTCCGCGGCCGAAAACAACCGTGATTGTTTCATTGCCCTTAAGGTCGGCGCCGCTGAGATTGTTACCGCCGACGGTGATTGATGTGACTGTGAGAGGATTGTTTCCTCCGCCCGAGCCGTCGCCGTTTCCGCTTCCGTCACCCTTGACTTTGAATGAGTAAACTTTCTTTTCGCCTAACTCGGTTCCGTTTTTGGCTTTAAGTTCTTTTCCGATTTCAAGAGTGTAATCGCCGGAATCAATTCCGCCGAGCGTGACGTCGATTGTCTGCTTGTCGGCGCCTGCGGCAACCGTTGATTTTGCGGCGTTGCCCGAAGCGTCTTTAACTTTAACTTTTGAACTGTTGTTTCTGAGAAGCGCGTTTTCCTCGGTGCCGTCATCTGTGACGTTGTTTGAAAAGACGATGCTGATTACAGCCGCGTTTTCAATTTTGCTGCCCTCGAGGTCTTTTCCGCCGCTTGTGACGGAGGTGATTGTCAGCGCTTCATCCTTAGCGGCGAAAGCGGTGAATGAGAAAATCATTGTGAGGATGAGAACAACGCTGAGGATTTTCAGACTTTTTTTCATTGCGTCTGCCTGCCTTTCTTAGCCATTATATTTTTTATAATCAGTATCACAGCAGCAAGTACACCTGCCGCGATAATAATTAATATGATAATGCTGCGAGCTTTCGGCTTGTGAGTTTCTTCCGCTGTTTCTCCGTCGGCGGTTAAGTCCTGCCCGGAGGAGAGAGGCGCTGAAGTGACCGTGTAAACGGTTGTTTGAGCTAAAGTTTCCGTAACAGTCTGCGCGGCGGAATCGGAAGCGGTGCGGACCGTCTGCCGGACGGCAACGGTTTCCGCCTTTGTTTTTGATACTGCGGTTTCGGTATATGAGGTTGATTTCGGAATCGTTGTGGTTTTTTCCGATGTCGTTTGAGCGCGCGATGTTTTTTCAGCTGTCCGGGCGGCGGTTTTTGATTTTGCCGAAGTTTGCTGCTTCGTTGTCCTTACGGCGGAAGCGCGCCTTGTTCTTTCAGTCGCGGCGGTTGCCGTTTCCTCAGCCGTGACAGAAGCCGTTACTGTTGTTGTAACTGTGACCGCGGTGGTTTTGTTTGCCGCGGTTGTTTTTCTGATTTTTACCGGCGCGGCGTTTGCCGTTGACGCGGCAGTTGTATTGGCAGCCGCTGCTGTTGTTGCTGTTGTAACTGTGACAGCGGCGGTTTTGCTTGCCGCGGCGGTTGTTGACGGAGGCAGTTTTTCAGTCGTGGCTGTTTCAACCTTTGCTATTGTGAAACTTATATAGTTGTCTTTTCCGAGCGAAACTCCGCTTTTTGATGTTACATCTTTGCCGATAACCAGGGTGTAGGTTTCACCGCCTGTGTACGGTTTATCCGGGATGATGTTAACAATTCTCTTGATATCGGGATCAACCTGGTCGTCACCCATATCAACGGCTATCGGATGCTTGTTTCCCTTTGAATCGAGAACCTTGAAGCACTTCATATTGTTATCTCTGACTGTCATGTGGACGACATTTTTGGAAAATTCGAGCGTGATTTTCACATCGGGCGCGACATTTTCCTCGCCGTTCGCGACTGAGCTGTTTACAAGCGTCAGAGGTTTGTCTTTTCCTCCTCCGCTTCCGTCCCCGTTTCCGGCAAAGGAGGGAACAGCGGACAGAAGCAGAATTAAAGCAATTACCGTCAGAGAGATAATACGCTTAATGTTGTTATTCATATTTTACGCCGCCTTTCAGGCATTCAAAGCTTTCAGCGGTCCAGCGTCTGTATCTGCAATTATAGCACGAAACCTCTTCATCCGCAAGACATTCTTCTTCGCAGTCAAAAGTGAATCCGCCGCATTTTGCCGCGGATTCCTCCGCTTTTTCGTAATTATCCCTGCCGTAAATAAAGACGGTTTTCCCGTTTGTCTGTTTAAACATCTTTTTTCTTTCCTTTTTTCGGCTTCGGAATAAGGACTCCGTTTTCGTTCCTGACGAGCATCGCCGTCACTTTGCCGTCAATATAGAGTTTTTTTGTCGGAAAGAAGAATTCGATTTTTTCTCCGGTATCGGGGAGGATTTTCTCATCCTCATCAACAAATTGACCGATGCCGAATTTTTCGGCAAATGCCTTGAATGTGAAAACATTTTCATCCTCGGGAGGGAACAGCTTGCCCTTGATTCTTCCGCCTGCCCTGCCTGCTCTCAGAGCGGCTCCCGCAAGGGCTCCGATAACTCCGAGCCCGGTTCCTCCGTGCTCAGAAAGCCGCACTCCGTCGCCGAAAGCGTTTGCGGCGGCGTACGCTTCTTCTTTGGTGACGATTTCTTTTGTTGCCCTGATTCCGAAATCAAAAAGAGGGGAATAGTCGATTTCCGGTGAATCTTTCAGTATGCACAGCCCCGGGTCGCTTCCCTCCGCGCTGTTTTTCTCCAGATAATCCGCGGCAAAAGCGGCAAACTCCTCCGGTGCATCCGTTTCAAAATCAATGCACATCGAGCTGTTGTGAGAGGTGTAGGGAATATCGTCATGAATGAAAAGCTGGTATCTGACAATGAAACCGCCCTTGCCGAGGCGTCTGCTTTTTGCCTCAAAGCACATTTCCTCAAGTAATTGACCTGTGCCGATGCTGTCGGCATTGTCGGTATCGTCAATGCAAACGAAATATTTCATTTATTCACCTGCTTTGTTTGTTTTCGGAGTACGCATATTGTTTCCGTCTTTTATCGCTTCAATCCATTCGTCACTTAAATCAAACGAAAAGAATTCCTTATAGAAATTTCTGATTTCGGTGTCAATGTCATAATCGTATATTTCGGGATAAAGCAGCCGCGCGAGCCACATAATCGCAAGGGGCGTTTCAATACTCGTCGGATGTCCCCATCTCGTGACGCCTATCGGAATCTGGTAAACCTGTCTGTTTATAACCGCGTCGAGACCCTTCCATTTCGGGTCTGAAAGTATATAGTCGTCAACCATCGCTTCGTTGCAGATTATGATATCGGGATTCCAGATATAAATCTGCTCCAGCGTGGTATAGGATTTATTGCCCTCAACACGCAGACCGTCTGTCTGAGCCGAAACGTTGAGCGCTCCCGTAAGTTCAATCCACAGGTCGCAGTAGCTGCCTTTGTTATCGGTCCTGACCGCCTCGTTGACGCTGTGATAAACGTTTTTCTTCGCAGTGATAAGACTGCTTTTTTCTTTCACGGAATCAATAATATTACGGAAGTATTCAATGTATTTTTCCGCTTTTTCGGGAACGCCGAGCGCGTTGCCGATGACACGGGTTGCCTCAAACTGCTCCTCCAATGTTTCAAAACCGATAAGAACATAGGGGATACCCATCGTTTCAAGCTTTGCAAGCTGATCACTGTTTTCGAGAACGCCTTTTTCGGCAAAAATCAGGTCGGTATTCAGGTTCAGAATCTCTTCTGCGTTTATATCTCCGCTGTTTTTGACAACAACGGCATTGCCGATTTCGGGCCGGATTTCATTCAGAAGATTGCTCCTCGCGACATTGTTGCATGTGGAGGTTACCCTGTCCGCGAAACCGAGAACGGTAATCAGCATACCCGTATAGGGACACAGCGTGCAGATGCTCTGCGGGTCGGCAGGCACTTCCACGGCTCTGCCCGCGCAGTCCGTGACAGAAACGGATTCGACCGCAACGGCGGATTTGTTCAGACCGCACGATGTAAAAGAAAGAATTATTATCAGAGCGGTAAACAGCGAGATTGCTCTTTTCATTATTTCACCGTCTTTCTCAATTTGCTTTGCCTGTGACGGAAACACTGCGGAATTTTCTGCCCGTATCATCGGCCGCTTCCGTAATCAGGGCGGAAACGCCGAATACTTCTTTGATTGAGGCGGGGGTTATTATTTCCGAAGGCGCGCCGGTCAAAGGCTCGGCTCCCTTTTTCATCATAATCACACGCACGGGAATTCCCGCTTCTTCAAAACGGAAGGCGTGATCGATGCTGTGCGTCGCGATGAGTATCGAGATGCGCTTCTCATGAATAAGAGAAAACAGAGTATCAAGAAAAATATATTCGTTTCTGAAATCGAGCGAAGCGGTCGGCTCGTCAAGCACCATAAGTCCGGCATCCTGCGCGAGCGCGCGAGCGAGCAGAACAAGCCTGATTTCGCCGCCCGAAAGCGTGGTGTACTGACGGTCCGCAAGTGATTCAATCCCGACGGCTCCGATTGCTTTTTCCGCAAGCTCCTCATCGGTTTCACCCGGCTGACCGAACACTCCGCTGTAAGCGCTTCTGCCCATCAGCACCGTTTCCCTGACTGTATAAGGGAAAAGGGGATTATGAGTCTGAGGCAGATAGGAGATATGTTTTGCGAGCTCTTTCCTGCTGAAATCAAGCACATTTCTGCCTCCGGCCGTCACAGAGCCGCTCTGCGGAGAATGAAAGCCGAGAACACAGTCGGCAAGAGTGGTTTTTCCGGAACCGTTCGGTCCGAGAAGGCAGACCGCTTCACCGCTGTTTATTTCAAATGAAACATTTTTAAGAATTTCAGTTTCGCCGTAAGAAAAGCAGAGAGTGTTAACCGAGTATTTCATGAAACGGTACCTCCTTTTTTCTTTTTAAGCAGGTAAACAAAGAAAGGAGAACCGATTAACGCGCAGAGTATTCCGATAGGAAGCTCCGATGAAGTCAGACTGCGCGCGATAAGGTCAATGATAATCATAAAAGAAGCGCCGAGGGAAATGCTGACGGGTATCAGTTTTGAATTGTTGTTGCCGGTAAGCATTCTGCCGATATGAGGAATGACAAGCCCGACCCAGCCGATTGTGCCGCTGATACAGACCGCCGAAGCGGTCGCGACGGTGGCACCGGATATGACAAGGATTTTATAAAACTTCACGTCAACACCGAGAGTGGCGGCCTCTTTGTCTCCCATGGAAAGCGCGTTGATTTTCCACCTTGAGAGGAAAACGGCGAGCATTCCGAGCGACATGGGAATAACCGCGGCAAGATGAGAATAGTTAATCGAGGCAAATGAACCCATCAGCCAGAATGTAATACCGGGCAGCTGGCTGTAAGGGTCGGCAAGATATTTCATAATTGAAATCAGCGCGCTGAAAAACGCGGAAACCATCGCTCCGCCGAGAATCAGCGAAACAGTGGAAGTGACTTTTGATATTCTGCCCGCAAACCAGCTCAGCACGACCGCGAGCAAAGCAAAAAGGAACGAGCTGAAATAAGTCGCGATTCCGCCGCCGAGGAAAACAATCGCGAGGCAGGCGCCGAATCCGGCTCCGTTTGAAACGCCGAGAATGCCCGAGTTGACAAGAGGATTTCTGAATATGCTCTGAAAAGCCGCTCCGGAAACAGAAAGCGACGCGCCGACAAAGGCGGCGGCAACGGCGCGGGGAAGGCGCAGCTGTCTTACGACAGTGACAACGGCGGGAATTGCGTCGGACGGCCTGAAAAGCGCGTTGACAACATCGGGGGCGGATATACGGTATCTCCCGAAGAAAAGCGAGAGAAAAACAAAAAACAGGGGTGCCGAAATGAGCAGCAGAGTCAGAGCCGGATTAGTTTTCGTGCTTTTTTTCGCGCTGCTCATCGCAATTCCTCCTGTTAAAATAAATATATTAATAGTATTATATCAAATAATTATTATTTTTCAACAGAAAGTATTTCAGCCGCGTATAATTGCCCGGCGGAAACAAAAAGACAGAAATAAATAATTGAAAAAACAAAAAAACACTTGACAATGAAAAAAGTGTTTGATATAATTAGCACTGCTCCGAAAGAGTAAATGCGAGAGTGGCGGAATAGGCAGACGCGCACGTTTGAGGGGCGTGTGTTTTTGACGTACGGGTTCAAGTCCCGTCTCTCGCACCAGAAAGGGAATCCTCAGGATTCCCTTTTTTTAAGCGGTAAACTGCCGCAAAACAGAATAAGCGGATATGGCGGAATTGGCAGACGCGTTAGATTCAGGTTCTAATGGTTGCAAGACTGTGCAGGTTCAAGTCCTGTTATCCGCACCAGAAAAGAGCACTTGCTTTTGCAAGTGCTCTTTTCAACTAAATCCGTCCTTGCGGACGGGTGAAATCACTTCGTGATGAAATCCTCGCTTCGCTCGGGTGAAATCCGCCTGCTGCGGGTTTGGGGACGGATTTAATTTCATCTGAGGGCTTTGCCCGAAGATTTCATCAATGCGAAAGCATTGATTTCACCGTGAGTGAAACGAACGATTTCATTAAAACATTAGTTTTTACGCTAAAAATTAAATGTCACGAAAGTGAACGATACGCAGCCCGCGACGACGCGGTTCAAGTCCTGTTATCCGCACCAGAAAAACAAGGTTGACCGGAAGGTCAGCCTTGTTTTGCTATATATGGCAGAACCTGCACAGTCTTAAGATAAGGGGTCCCCGAAAAGTGCTAACTTTTCGGGGAAAGGAGGAGCGGCGAAGATAGCAATGATGAACAGAAAAACAGGATTGATTTTTAAATGTTTTTTGCGTATAATAATAAAAACTCATTTTTATCTTGGCGTATCTGTAGTTTCTCATATTAGAATTAATCTGAAACAGTTTAGATTCGTTTTTATAAATTGTAAACGCTACACCGGAATCATCAAGGCGGGTTATGAAACCTCGGAAATCAAGTCCAAGGTCGGAGAAGGCAAAATCTATATAACCCTTCCCAAAGCAAAAATCCTGTCCCACGAAATAGATGAAAAGAGCCTTGAGGTCCTCGATGAGAGCAAAAACATTTTCAATCCGATAACCATAGAGGACTATAATTCGTTCCAGATAACTCAAAAGGAATTTACCGAAGAAAAAGCAATAAGCGACGGCCTGTTTAACGAAGCGGAGAATAATGTCAAAGAAATGATAAATCTCGCGATTTCATCCGTCAAAGGAATTGACGATTACGAAGTTGTTTTTAAATAACGAAATTTATACATAGAACCCGGAACACAGTTCACGCCGTGCTCCGGGTTTTATTTATCCTGTTATATTGTACCGCATTACATAATCGTCCATAAAGAATCCATGCCCGATATCGTTCTTTTCCTCGCGGATTATTTCAAAGCCGAGTTTTTTATAGACCTCACTCGCGTTGTTCTTTTTGTTGACATTAAGCGTTATGCAGTCCAGCCCTTTTTCTTTTGCTTTGTCAATCAGAAAAGACAATATCCGGCGAGAGTATCCCTTGCCGCGTTCCTCTTTTTTCAGATACAGTTTGCTGAGATAGAGTTCGTTTTCTCTCTGATAAAAGGCAAAGAATCCTATGTTTCCGATTTCATCCGCCGCGAAGTAATACTCATATCCGTGCTCAATCTGTGACGCGATTGCTTCTTCTGTCTGAAACAGCGAAATCATATAATCGTTTTGCGCGCTTCCGATTATCGGGTCGTAATGCTCTTTGACAATGGATTTCGCAAGCTCCGACATCTTTTGAACGGCAGACATATCTTTTCCGTCAAGATTTATAAATGACAGGTTCATAGTAACACCCCGGTTTATGAAAGAATGTTTTTTATACTGCTTTATGTATTAAGCCATTGTTTCGAGCATTTTCAGAGTAACCCCGTATTTTGTTTCTTTACCGCTGATTGTTTTTTCGAATTCCTCAAGCATATATTCGCCCATTCTCTGCACCTCGCATCCGATGGAACCGGCAATGTGCGGAGTGAGAAAGATATTCGGCAGGGCGTATAATTCGCTGCCCTGCTCAGGCGGTTCCGTCCTTGTTACATCAAGCAGGGCGATTCTGGAGGGCTCCGCTTTCATCGCGGAAATCAGGTCTTCCTCATTCACCTGCATCCCTCTGCCGGTGTTGATGAATACGGCGTTTTTTCCCATAAGCGCAAAACATTTTCCGTCAATTATATTTTCCGTCTGCGGATTGTTCGCGAGATGGTTTGAAATAACAAAACAATTTTTGAAAAGGTCATGCAGACTGTCTGTTTTTGTGATTTTGAGAGCGGCCGCTTTTTGGTCGCTCATAAACGGGTCATAGACATAAATATCAAGATTATGGTTTTTCAGCATTTCAATTACAAGCGAGCCGACCGCGCCGGCGCCGATTATTCCGACCGGAGCGCCGAAATTACCCGGGAAGGAGCAGTCCGATAATATCCCGCCTGAAGGACAGCCGCCTTTATGAAGTCTGTGATAATAACCTTTGGTCGCAAGCAATATTTCCGAAACCGTAAATTCGGCGACCGGTACAGCATTTGCTGTCCACGCGGAAAAAACACGGATTCCGAGATTTAGGAACGGCCTTGCGAAAGACTGAACGCTGCCCGCCGCGTAAAACACAGCTTTGAGTTTCGGCAGAAAAGAGCGGATTTCGGCTTCCGTCAGCGAAGGCATCCCCCAGGTCGAAAAAACATATTCAACATCTTTGAGATCTGAAACACCGGACGGGTGCCTGAATGATTCGCCCGTGTAATATCCCGGCACAAAGTCGAGCAGGTTATTCATCTTTCGGCGGACCGTTTCGGAATATGCGTTGTTTATCGCTTCTTCGTTACTCATAAATACTGCTTTCGGTTTCATTGACATCACCCGGATTTATTATAAATGCTACCGGTATGCCCGTCAAGATTAATATTTGCGGCGGGTTGATTATTTCTGCCTTCTGTGGTATAACAGAAACGGAGATGAGCTTATGAATGAGGTCAGAAAAGAATGGCTTTCGGCTATGAAAAAGATTGTTTTGCCCGTTCTTGAATCCGCCGCTTCGGGAACCATTAAAAAAGATATGCCGGTAAGAGGCAACGCGGTTGAAGGGAAGGACAAATGTACCCATCTTGAAGCGCTGGGCAGAACAATATGCGGTATTGCGCCCTGGCTTGAAGCGGAAAATGTTTCCGCAAACGAACGCGATTTGCAGAGACGGTGCCGTGAACTTGCCGTAACGGCGATTTGCCGCGCGGTTGACCCCGGTGATGAAGCGTATCTGAATTTCAATGACGGAGGGCAGCCCCTCGTTGACGCCGCTTTTCTGGCTCAGGGATTGCTCAGAGCGCCGCGCGAATTGCTAGGGTCAATGAGTGAAGCGCAATTAAAAAATACTGCCGCGGCAATGAAATCCACAAGAGCGATAAAGCCCTGCGATAATAACTGGATTTTGTTCTCGGCGATGATTGAGACGCTGCTTTATAAAACGGGTTTTGAATATGATATGAAGCCGGTTGAATACGCGCTCAGAAAATTTGACGGATGGTATCTCGGAGACGGTGTTTACGGTGACGGAGAGTACTTCAGTTGGGATTATTACAACAGCTTTGTTATTCAGCCGATGCTTGTCGATATTTCTTCGGCTTTCGGAGATGAGCGGTATGATATTTACCTTTCGAGAATGAAGCGGTACGCCGATCATCTTGAAAGAATGATAATGCCCGACGGCTCTTATCCCGTAATAGGCAGGTCATCCGCGTACAGATTCGGAGCGTTTCACGCTTTGGCGCAGTGCGCATTGATGAATGAGCTTCCCGATACCGTTACCCCGGGCAGCGTAAGACGTGCAATGACCGCCGTATTAAAAAGAACAATGAGTGATGAAATCTTTGACAAAGACGGATGGCTTTTACCGGGAATAACGGGAAACCAGCCCGGAATGGGAGAGGGATACATTTCAACAGGCTCGCTATATTTGTGCGCGTTTTTCTTTCTTCCGCTCGGGCTTGAGGAGCCATCTCCGTTCTGGAGC
>JAFWRV010000191.1 GCA_017519685.1 Clostridia bacterium | reverse complement strand
GTCCACCGAAACACTGATAACTGAAAACGGCATAAAATACAAAGTCGATTTTGAAAACGGACAGAAGACGGGATTTTTTCTTGACCAGAAATATAACCGACTTGCGGTATCAAAGATCGCGAAGGGCAGAAACGTGCTCGACTGCTTCACTCATACCGGTTCGTTCGCACTCAATGCAGTAAAGGGCGGAGCGCAGGGCGTGACTGCCGTTGACATCAGTGAGGCGGCGCTCGTAACGGCAAAGGAAAACGCCGCGCTGAACGGTTTTTCGGATAAAATGGATTTTCTTGCGGCGGATGTTTTCGACCTTCTTCCCGACCTTGAGAAAAAAGGCGGAAAGCCGTTTGATATGATTATACTCGATCCGCCCGCGTTCACAAAAAGCAGAAAGACAGCCGCCTCGGCCGAGCGCGGCTACAAAGAAATAAACTACCGCGCAATGAACCTTCTTCCGAGAGGGGGATATCTTGCCACCTGCTCCTGCTCGCATTTTATGACGACAGAGCTTTTTGAAAAGATGCTCGCTTCTGCGGCAAAGGATGCAGGTGTTTCACTCAAGCAGATTGAGGCAAGGCAGCAGAGCGGCGATCACCCGATACTCTGGAATGTGCCCGAAACGGATTATTTGAAATTCTTTATTTTCCAGGTGATATAATGTTCTATCAGAATTGGATGTCATATATAAAAGAAGACACAAAAATGACGAAACTCGCCATACCCGGCGCTCACAACGCCTGCACCAAGGGAATGGCGGTAATGGCGTGCTGCCAGAACGGAACGCCGCTTGAGCAGTTTGAATACGGCGTCAGGAAGTTCGGCATCAGGGTCAAAAATGTCAGGGGCGTGCAGAGAATCGCGCACGGGCTCAGCAACGGTATGACCGTTGAGGAAGCGTTTATGTCGTTCAGAAAGATTCTGGACAAATACGGCGATTTTATGATACTTGATTTGCGCGCCTATCAGAAGCAGCGGCTCGGCCCGATTGAAATAATGTTCAAAGCGGATAACGACGCGATTAACGGACTTATTGAAAAATATCTCGAGCCCGAAAAATACGCTCTGACCGACATTCCGGATCTTAAGGCGCTGACCGTCGGCGATGTTCTCAGCAGCGGAAAGAGATATGTCATCCATTCCGAAAAAGAGGAATATATCTATTCAAAAAACATAAAACTTCTTGAGCCGTGGGATGCCAAGGTGTTCGGATACAAACCCGAGAAATTCGCTAAGGAATGCGTGAACTATCTCCGCGATCTCGACAGCGACGGATTTTTCTGGTTCCAGACCCAGCAGACACCTAACCTCGGCACGGAAAACGGATTAAAGTGGCCGAATAAACTCGACGTTCTTGACAGACCGTTTTTCCCCGGCATTATGCAGGAGATCGCGTCTGACCCCGTTCTGCTTGACAAGGTCAATATAGTCGCAGGCGACTTTATGACAAAGGACCACATGAAGACAAACGAAATTCTCCGGCTCAATCTTCTCAAAGGGGTTGTAAAGCCGGAACTCACGCAGGAATACGCAAAAGCAATCGGAAAAACAATATAAAGAAGGGTGAAACAATGGCAAAATACAGTTCGATGATAATCGGTCATACGACCCTTGACACAAACACGGACCATCTCGGCAATACCGTTAAAATAGTCGGCGGCGCGGTAATTTATTCATCCGCTTCCGCTTACGCGCTCGGCCACCGCGTGCTTGCAGTGACCAAGGTCGCTCAGAAGGATGCCGACAGGATTGAGCAGTTCGTAATCCCCAAAGAGGATATAGTTGTTCTTCCGAGTGAAAAGAGCACGGATATGGTGAATATCTATCACACTGCCGATAAGGAAAAGCGCACCTGCAAAAATCTCTCCAAGGGAGATCCGTTCAGAGTATCGGAAATCCCCGATGAGGACGCGGCGATAATCCATCTCGCCGGGCTTGTTTACGGAGATTTTGACACCGAGCTTATACTGACTCTTGCCAAGAGAGCGCCGCTTGCGGTGGACGTTCAGGCGATGCTCCGCCATGTTGATCCCGACGGCTCAATGCATTTTGAGGACTGGAAGGATAAAAAAGAGTGCCTTCCGTTTGTTACCTATCTCAAGACCGATGCCGCGGAGGCGGAGATTATGACCGGCTGTGAGGACCGCAGGGAAGCGGCAAAGCATCTTTACTCCTGGGGAGCGAAAGAGATAATGATAACTCACAATACCGAGGTTCTCATTTACGACGGCAAGGAGTTTTACACCTGCCCGATAAAGGCGAGAAATCTCAGCGGAAGAACGGGCAGAGGCGATACCACTTTTGCCGCCTACATCAACGAGCGGCTTGACAGAAGCATTGAGGAAGCCCTGCTGACGGCAACGGCTACCGTTTCTCTCAAGATGGAAACACCGGGTCCGTTCAGAGGCACAAGGGCGGATGTCGAAGCATATATCAAAGAATTGTATTGATATACAATTACGGATTTGTTATAATTATTTGATAAAAACTGAGGAGTACGGCGGTGAATATGAAAAACAACGGTACCGCGGATGAAGAGCTCGACCTCATAATCGGCAGGAATGCCGTAACCGAGGCGCTGAGAAGCGGCAGGGAGATTGACACCGTTTTTGTCGCGAAGGGCGACAGAAGCGGCTCGATAGGAATGATACTCTCGAAAGCAGGAGAAAACGGCGCGGTAATCAAAGAGGTTGACCGCAGAAAGCTTGACGCGATGTGCGGCGGCTCAAATCATCAGGGCGTGGCGGCGAGAGCCGCGGCGCATACCTACGCGGATATTGAGGATATGATATCGGCGGCAAACGAAAAAGGTGAAGCGCCGTTCATCGTAATCTGCGATGAAATAGAGGACCCGCATAATCTGGGCGCCATAATAAGAACGGCGGATGCCTGCGGCGCTCACGGAGTCGTGATTCCGAAAAGGCGCGGCGTATCCCTGACTTACGCTGTCGGCAAGGCGTCGGCGGGAGCGGTTGAATATGTTCCCGTTGCCAGAGTTCCGAATATAGCCTCCGCGCTTGAAAAGCTCAAGGCAAACGGCTTCTGGGTTTACGGCGCGGATATGGACGGCACTCCCTGGGACAAACAGGATTACAGCGGGGCGGTTGCCCTTGTAATCGGCTCCGAGGGGCGGGGAATCAGCCGGCTGGTCAAAGAAAAGTGTGACTTTATTGTTTCACTGCCGATGAAGGGTAAAATTAATTCTCTCAACGCTTCTGTTGCGGCGGGAGTTCTTATGTATGAAGTTATAAAACACAGATAAGGATGAAGGTTATGAGTGATTTTACAAATGCGGTTTCACAGGAAGACGAGCTTGAATCCATACTCAACGAGGTGAGAGGCTCTGACGGTTCCGTAAACGAAGAACCCTCAAGAAACTGGTCAATGGAGGAAATTGACAGACTTCTTGCGGGAGAAATTGTCGAAGCGCCCGCGGCGGATAACGGCGCGGCGTCCGGCGGCACGGATTTCAATACCGATCTGTTTTCAATCAGACCTGTCGGGGAGGAACCCGGTCCCGTTCCCGAAATGACCGATATCTATTCGGGCAACGACGAGGTTGACGGTCAGGAGTCGTTCTTTGACAGCGGCAAGGATGACGGCTTCGATCCCTCTCAGTTTGAACTTGAAACATTTGTCATCGATGAGGACGCTCCCGCTGTTCAGAACAAGGCGGAGGTGTTCAGACCTTCCGCTCCCGCGCAGACGGCTCAGCCAGCGGTTCAGCCTGCTGTTCAGCCCGCGGAGCCGGAGGAAAAAGCAGAAGAAAAGAAAGTCATCGATTACAGGAAGATGTTCTTTGAAAAGCTCCGTCCCGAGGATATCGTAATCCCCAACGAGGATGACAAGGACCCCGAATTTCCTTATGACAAGTCCGGAATAGTCGTGCGCAAGCAGGACGGAAGCGCGGAGGGCGACCTTGACAATATCCCGACCGTTATGGCTGCGGAGGATGTCAGGCATTTCGATGAGGAAAAGACGAGAATAGCCGGCGCGACCGGCTCGAATCCCCCTCCCGATATCAAGCCCGATGAAGCGAATGTTGAAGGGCAGATTGTTCTCAACGGCTTTGTCGATCTTCCCGAGGAGTCAATCCCCGAAGAAAGCAACGAGGAGGATGTTGAGGAAAACCTCTGGAAACGCCGCAAACAGAAGGCAAAGACTTTTAAAATCGACGACCTTGACGACGGCGAGTTTTCAGACAAGCTCAACAGTCTCACCGAGGACCTTCCCCTTGAAGATGTTGACGGCGAAGCCGAAGACACGGAACTTCCGGCGGAGGCGGAGTCAATTCTCGACGCTGTCGGCGAATATACCGACCCCTCCGAAAAGAGCAGAATTCACACCAAACTTACCGAGCTTGTCAGAAAGAGCACGCGCAACGCCGCGATAATGGGCGTACTCGATCTGGTAATGTTCATCTTCCTCATTCTTCCCCCGCTTGCAGAGAAGCTCAACGCGGAAACCGCGTTCTTCGCGAGAAATTCACTTATGCTCTGCGTTGTCAATGCTCTGTTTATAATACTCGCC
>JAFWRV010000190.1 GCA_017519685.1 Clostridia bacterium | reverse complement strand
CTTGGGATTGCCCGTGGTGCCCGATGAGAAGAAGATGAGCGCGGTGTCATCTCCGCCGGAGCAATCCTCGGGTCTGCGGAAATGTGATGAAAATCTCGGGTATTCTGCGTCGAAATCGTGCCAGCCCTCTCTTGATCCGCCGACGATGATTTTAGTCTTTACACTCGGGCATTTTTCAGCCGATCTCTCCGCTATTTCGGCGGTATCGCCGAAGGATGTGCATATAATCGTGCTCACGTGAGCCGCGTTATATCTGTATTCGAAATCGTGGTCCTTGAGAAGATAGGTGGCGGGGATTGCGACCGCGCCGATTTTATGGAGCGCGATCATGGTGAGCCAGAACTGGTAATGCCTTCTGAGAACGAGCATTACTCTGTCGCCCTTCTTGATGCCGAGCGATGACAGGTAGTTTGCGACTCTGGCGCTCTCCTGCATAATCTGCCTGAAGGTGAATCTTCTTTCAACCTTATCTATATCGAGATGAATCATCGCGAGTTTGTCGGGATATTTCTTCGCTATCGCGTCAACGCAGTCGAAACCGAAATTGAAATTGTCGATATTCTCAAATTCGATTTTCTGAAGGCAGCCGTTTTCATCCTCTTTGCATTTCGCGTACTTATCGACGATAAGTCCGGTCGCGGGTCTCGCGGAGATAAGAGTATCGCGGATTTCACTCTCCTTTGACTTTTCTCCGGGGATGACAACCGCAAGGAAAACGCAGTCCTCGCCGCCGACGGCAATCATACCGTGGGGTGTTGAGGAGTTATAGAGAATGCTGTCGCCCTCGTGAAGGACCTCCTGATTTGAGCCGACCTGAACCAGAAGGGAGCCGGAGATAATCAGGTCAAATTCCTGGCCGTTATGCTTCGTGGTATGAATCGGCTTGTTCTGAAGCTCCGCCGAATACTCATAGCGCACCCAGAACGGCTCGGCAAGCTTGTCCTTGAATTTCGGAGCGAGGTTCTTAATGGAAATTCCTTCCTCACGCGCGGTGTCATAGCCCTGTCCCTTGCGGGTAACGGCGTAGGATGACAGATGCGCGGTGCTGCCTTCAATCAGATCGGTAATGCCGATATTGAAAGCGAGAGCGCACTTATGAATAAAAGTGAACGGCAAATCCGCCGAGCCTGTTTCATAAGCGGAATACTCTTCAAGGGTTACTTCGGTTTTTTCAGCCATTTCTTCACAGGTGAAACCGAGAATTTCTCTCATTTCCTTGATTCTCGCGGCTGTTTCCTTAAGACTGTTCATTGTGTTGGGAACTTCCATATTAATACCTCCGTATCGGAATTTGTTTTTGGACAAACAAAAAAGCCCGTCTCAGAATTCACTGAGACGAGCATAATAAACTATACCCGCGGTACCACTCAATTTGCGCATAAGCGCCGCTCTTCGGGTTCAGACAAACCCTATGCACTAACGCAGCAAACTCGGGAGGCATCTACTTGCTTTCGCTTTGGAACCTCCGGCTCGGAAGGGATGGGCCTGAAAACGCTCGCTGCCGGGATCACAGCATCCCCGACTCTCTGATAAGCTGCCTGCTTTCGCCGTCTTCGTCACAGCCGTTAACTATTTGATTGACCGTATTCTATCACCGTCTTGACCCGATGTCAAGCATTTTTTACAAAAAAATTTCGCTTTTTTATGCGAAACGGCTAAACGCTTTATAGGGGGAACGGATATTCGACCGCGTAGGTATTTATCCCGAAAATCTTTTCCGCATTCAGATGGGTTATCAGATCGAGCTCCCGCTCCGAAAAGCCGAGACCGAATAATATCTCAAGCTCCTCTTCGGGAGTTTTCATCGGGTAATCGGTGCCGAAGAGTATTTTTTCCGCGCCGTAAGCTTTCATTATTTCATACGCCTTTAAGGCTCCCGTGAATTCAAATACCGATGAGCAGTCAACATAAAAATTATCGTGACCGGGCAGGTATTTTATTGCATCGTCCCACACGCTCCAGCCTCCGAGATGGGCGCCTATGACGGTGAGCCCGGTAAAGATTTCAAGGATGGGGAGGATCCTGTTCGGATTGGAATAATCCTTGCGGCAGTCTCCGCAGTGGATCAGCACGGGCAGACGCCCTTCGCAGTATTCATAGACCTTGAGATACCTGTGATCGTCGGCTTTTGTCTGCTGAAAGTCGGGGTGGATTTTTATGCCTTTAAGGCCGAGGGAGATTATCTCGTCGATATCCGCTTTAAGATTGGGGCTGTCGGGATGTATCGTCCCGAGACCTGTCAACGTGCCGCCCGAATTTTCAACATCGCGGGCGATAAAATGATTTATCGAGCTGACCTGATGCGGTGTCGTCGCAACGGAAAAAATGACCTGATGCCCCACTCCCGCCTTGCGCTCGCGCTCCGTCATATCCGCAACGGTCCCTCTTCTGAGCATATCATCCGTCACTTCAAAATCATAGAATGAAGCTATTGCACCAACCGCTTTGGCCGCGAGCGCGTCCGGATAAACATGGCAGTGGCAGTCCGTTATTTTCATTTTTATTCTCTCAATCATTTAATTTAACCGGGCGGCGGTTTTGACAAGCGGAGAAAGATTCCCCGAAAACACGCCTCGCCCGGTTTTATTCGCTGCCCGTAACGGCAGCGGGATCATTTTTTAAGCCCGAGTATATCTATGGATTCCTCGCGCATTTTGTATTTGAGGATTTTTCCCGCCGCGTTCATCGGCAGTCCGTCAACAAACAGGAAATACTTCGGAACCTTGTGTTTCGCTATATGGCTGTTGCCGTATTCCCTCATTTCGTTCTCATCGGAGGTTTCGCCGTCGTGAAGAACTATCCAGGCGCACGCCTCCTCTCCGAGACGCTCGTCGGGTACGCCGACAACCTGAATATCGCGCACCTTCGGATGATTGAGATAAAATTCCTCAATCTCTCTCGGATAGATGTTTTCACCGCCGCGTATTATCATATCCTTCAGACGGCCCGTAACCTTGTAATATCCGTCGGGAGTGCGGCAGCATATATCTCCGCTGTGAAGCCAGCCGTCTGCGTCGATTGTTTCGGCGGTCGCGGCGGGCATCTTGTAATAGCCCTTCATGATATTGAAGCCGCGCGCGACAAACTCGCCGTTTTCGCCGTCAGGCATATCCTCGCCGGTTTCGGGGTTGATAATCTTGCACTCAACTCCCGGGAACGCCGAGCCGACCGTTTCGACTCTGTGGTCCTCATCCTCGTTGACTTCGCCCATCGTGCTGCCCGGAGCGGACTCCGTCATGCCGTAAACGGAGATTATCTCATACATGTGCATCTCCCTTGCCGCCTGACGCATAAGGTCGGGCGGGCAGTTTGAGCCTGCCATGATACCGGTTCTCATATGTGAAAAATCGGTCTTGGCGAAGTCCTCGTGATTGAACATTCCGATAAACATTGTCGGCACGCCGTTGAAACAGGTGATTTTCTCATCGTTTACGCAGGCAAGCGACGATTTCGGAGAATAATACGGCATCGGGCAGAGCGTTCCGCCGTGAGTCATCATCGAGGTCATCGAAAGCGTCATTCCGAAGCAGTGGAACATCGGCACCTGAATCATCATTCTGTCGGCTGTTGACAGATCCATTCTGTCGCCGATGATTTTGCCGTCATTGACAACATTTCTGTGAGTCAGCATAACTCCCTTGGGAAAGCCCGTGGTTCCCGAAGTATATTGCATATTGCAGACGTCATCGGGTCTTACGGCGGCGGCTCTGCGGATAACCTCCTCGTGAGGCACCGTATCGGCTCTGTCAAGCGCCTCCTCCCAGGTAAGGCAGCCGTTCATCCTGAAACCGACCGTTATGACGTTGCGCAGGAACGGAAGATTCTTTGAATAGAGCGGTTTGCCGGGAGTCAGTGTCCTGAGCTCGGGGCAGAGTCCGTCTATAATTTCCCGGTAATCGGTATCCTTGTATTTGTCAATCATTACAAGAGTATGGGTGTCCGACTGGCGGAGCAGATACTCTATTTCATGAATTTTATAAGCTGTGTTGACCGTCACGAGAACGGCGCCTATTTTTGTCGCCGCCCAGAATGTAAGATACCATGCGGGTACATTCGTCGCCCAGATCGCGACGTGATGGCCCGGCTTTACGCCGAGGGAAATCAG
>JAFWRV010000189.1 GCA_017519685.1 Clostridia bacterium | reverse complement strand
GTCAACAACTTTTCCGAAAATCGGATTGGATGCGAAGAGTTCTCTGCCTGCAACCGCGATTTCAGCAAGTTTCGCGACAGCTTCCTTGGAAAGGAAGTTGAAGAGGAATTTATTCTGCTTCTGCTCTTCGTATGCCTTGACATCCTCGTCGCTCCAGAAACCGCCGGCAAGTACCTTTTCGATTACCTGGTTGAGAATGGGCTTGGGAAGAGACTCGGGTTTATTGAGCGCGCTCTCAACTGTGATTTTCTTCATGTTTTCAAGCTCGTCAGCCGAGATTTCGTCTTTATCGAGATATTCGGGACTCATAGCGGCAATCTGCATTGCAACGTTCTTGCCCATCGCCTTGAATTCTTCATTGTCCGCCGCGTCTGTGTCAAATCCGACAAGAACACCGACCGAACCGCCGGCGTGGATATAGGAAACAACCGCGCCTTCCATACGGGCAAAACGGCGGAGCTTGAGATTCTCACGAATCTTGAGGAAGAGCTCCTGAATAGCGTCGTTGACTGAGAGTGTACCGTCGGAGATGATTGTCGCTCCGAGAGCTTCAACATCAGCAGGATTCTTCTCAACAACAGTCTTTGCAATCTGATTTGCAAGAGCTACGAAATCGGGATTCTTGCCGACAAAGTCGGTCTCGCAGTTAAGCTCAACAAGAGCCGACGCTTTACCGTCGCTGTAAACGCCGATAACGCCTTCAGCCGTGATACGTGAAGATTTCTTTGCCGCGGAGGCAAGACCTTTTTCACGGAGAATTTCAACGGCCTTGTCCATATCGCCGTCAGCTTCGGTGAGTGCCTTTTTGCAGTCCATCATGCCGACGTTGGTTTTTTCTCTGAGCGCCTGAACGTCTTTTGCTGTAAATGACATATTAGTTCTCCTCCTCTGCTGTTTCCTGTGCTTCGGCTTCTGCCTCAGCAGCTTCGTCCGCTTCGGCTGCGGGAGCGTTTGTTTCGCCCTGTCTGCCTTCGATAACAGCGTCTGCCATTGCGCCGGAAATAAGTTTAACCGCGCGGATAGCGTCATCGTTACCGGGGATTACATAGTCAACCTCATCGGGATCGCAGTTTGTATCTACGATTGCGACGATGGGAATACCGAGCTTCTTTGCTTCAAGAACAGCGATTTTTTCTTTGCGGGGATCTACTATAAACATGGCTGCCGGCTGCTTTTTCATGCCGGTGATGCCGCCGAGGAATTTCTCAAGTTTTTCAATTTCAAGAGAGAGCTTTGTGACTTCCTTCTTGGGAAGACGGTCAAATGTGCCGTCGGCTTCCATGGTCTTGAGCTGACCGAGTCTTGCGATTCTCTTCTTGATGGTGTTGAAGTTGGTGAGCATACCGCCGAGCCAGCGCGCGTTGACATAAGGCATTTCGCAGCGGATTGCTTCCTCTTTGATGGAATCCTGCGCCTGCTTCTTAGTGCTTACAAAAAGGATTTCTCCTCCGTCAGCGGCGATTTCGCGAACGAAAAGATATGCCTCTTCAAGTTTTTTGACGGTTTTCTGGAGGTCGATAATATAGATACCGTTACGCTCCGTGAAAATGTACTCCGCCATTTTGGGGTTCCATCTTCTGGTCTGATGACCGAAATGAACGCCCGCTTCGAGTAACTGCTTCATTGATACTACTGACATTTTGTTTTCCTCCTTAGTTGATTTTGTATCTTATGTCAGACACAACCGCCGCAGATCCTGATACCGCAACGGGAAGTTCCCGCACCGGCGGTAAGATTAGCTCTGCGTGTGAATTGCTCGAAGATTATATCACAGGGAAATGCCGTTTGCAAGTATTATTTTCAAATAATCGGCATAAAATATCAAAAAATTTTTATTTTGTTATTTTTAATAGATAAATCGGAAATAATATGACTATTTTCTCTTAAAAAAACATTGACTGTTTTAATTATTATAGTATAATATTTTTGTAATGGGAATCTTCTGTAACTGACGGAAAGTGGATAACCACATGGGAGCAGAAGAACGGATTATATCCTTAATGTCGACCGTCTGGGCAGCCCTGTTCTTTTACGGAGCGGGACTGTCTTTAATAATATGTGGAGGCGATTTTATGAAAAAAGCAGCAATCATTATGGGCAGCGACAGCGATTTACCCATCGTTGAAAAGGCAATTGCCGTTTTCAATGAATTTGAAATCCCCTTTGAAGTTCATGTCTTCTCTGCCCACAGGACACCCGAGGAAGCAAGAAGTTTTTCCTGCTCAGCCAAAGAAAACGGCTTCGGTGTCATCATAGCGGCGGCGGGAATGGCGGCGCATCTTGCAGGCGCGATAGCCGCCAACACCACTTTACCCGTTATAGGCATACCCTGCAAATCATCGGCGCTCGACGGTGTTGACGCCCTTCTTTCAACGGTACAGATGCCCTCAGGCATTCCTGTCGCTACCGTTGCAATCAACGGAGGAGCCAACGCCGCCTATTTGTCTGCGGAGATACTTGCTCTCTCGGACGATAATCTTGCGGAAAAGCTCACCGCTTACCGTAAGGCGGCAACCGAAAAAGTGCTGAGCAAAAACAGTGAAATAGAAAATAAATATAATAAATAAACCGGAGGTATTATCATGGAAAAAGTAATTCAGCTGTACGAAGGCAAGGCAAAAAAGGTTTATTCGACAGAGGACCCCTCGCTCTACATCGTTTCTTACAAGGACGATGCCACGGCATTCAACGGTCTCAAGAAGGGCACCATCGCAGGCAAAGGTGTTGTCAACAACAAAATGTCGAACTTCCTGATGCAGATTCTCGAAAAGAACGGCATCCCCACTCACTATGTTGAGGAAATCAATGACCGCGAAACAGTTGTCAAAAAGGTTTCAATCGTTCCCCTCGAAGTAATCATCCGCAATGTTTCCGCCGGCTCTTTTGCAAAGAATTACGGCGTTGAGGAGGGCATAACCTTCGCGGAGCCGACAATCGAGTTTTCATACAAAAACGACGACCTCGGCGATCCCCTTATCAACGAGTACCACGCATTCGCTTTAGGTCTCGCGACAAAGCAGGAAATCGCAACAATCAAAGAAATGGCATTCAAAATCAACGATATCCTCAAGGAATACTTCAAGAGTCTCGGAGTCCGTCTTATAGACTTCAAGCTTGAATTCGGCAGACTCGGCGACGGAACAATCGTTCTCGCGGACGAGATTTCTCCCGACACCTGCAGATTCTGGGATATCGAAACAAACGAAAAGCTTGATAAGGACCGTTTCCGCCGCGACCTCGGCGGTGTTGAGGGCGCCTATCAGGAAATGATGAAGAGAGTATTCGGCGAATAATAATTACGGGGGAAAACTATGAACGGCAGTTACAGTGAAAGCTATAAGGCGGCAGGTGTCGATATCACCGCCGGCTACAAGGCAGTCGATCTGATGAAAAAGCACATCGCGAGAACCATGACAAGCGGAGTCTGCTCAGACGTAGGCGGATTCGGCGGACTTTTTGAGCCCGATTTAACGGGTATCGGCAAGCCGGTTCTTGTCAGCGGAACGGACGGCGTGGGCACAAAGCTCAAGCTTGCGTTCCTTATGGACAAGCACGATACGGTCGGCATCGACTGCGTGGCAATGTGCGTAAACGATATAATCTGCTGCGGAGCAAGACCCCTGTTCTTTCTCGACTATATTGCCTGCGGAAAGAATTATCCCGAAAAAATAGCGGACATAGTCAGCGGCGTCTGTGAAGGATGCGTTCAGAGCGGAGCTGCTCTCATAGGCGGAGAGACAGCGGAAATGCCCGGATTTTATCCCGTTGACGAGTATGACCTTGCAGGCTTTTCGGTGGGCATTGTCGATAAAGACAAAGTTATTGACAACAAAAAAATGCGCGAGGGCGACGTGATAATCGCTCTCCCGTCAAGCGGTGTTCATTCAAACGGATTTTCACTTGTCAGAAAGGTTTTCGACGTTGAAAACAGCGACATCAAATCTCCTGTTGACGCGCTCGGCGGAAAGTCGGTCGGCGAAACACTTCTCACCCCGACTAAAATCTATGTGAAGCCCGTGTTAAAGCTGCTTGAAAGTGTCACGGTAAAAGGTATCTCCCACATCACCGGCGGCGGCTTCTATGAAAACATTCCGAGAAGCATTCCCGACGGTTACGGCGCAAAAATCAACAAATCCGCGGTCAGAGTTCTCCCGATATTCGACCTGATTGCAAAGACAGGCAATATCGAGGAAAGAGATATGTTCAACACATTCAATATGGGTGTGGGTATGAGCATCACCGTTGCAGCCGATGACGCGGAAAAAGCAGTTGAAATTCTCAGGGCCGAAGGCGAAG
>JAFWRV010000020.1 GCA_017519685.1 Clostridia bacterium | reverse complement strand
GAATAGGCATTATCGGTATCTGCGGCTGGGGCGGACTTGCAGTCAACGCGGCGGCTCTTGACACAAGAGTCAAAGCAACCGTCGCCTCAACGATGTATGATATGACAAGGGTGAATGCAAACGGATACTTTGACTCCGAAGACAGCGAGGAGGCGCGCTATGCCAAGAAAGCCGCAATGTGCGCTCAGCGTGTAAAAGATTATGCTGCGGGCGGATATACCCTCGGCGGCGGTGTTGTTGACCCTCTGCCTGACGACGCTCCGTATTTTGTAAAGGATTATTACGATTACTATAAAACAGACCGCGGTTATCATCCCCGTTCGCTTAACTCAAACGGCGGCTGGAACATTATCGGCTGCGAATCCTTTATGAATCAGCCAATTTTGAAATACTCAAACGAAATAAGGAGCGCTGTTATGATTATGCACGGCGACAGGGCGCATTCCTTCTATTTCGGCAAAGACGCCTATGAAAATATGATTAAAGACAGCAAATACGCAGACAATAAAGAACTGCTTGTAATCGAAGGCGCGTCTCATACCGACCTCTATGACGGCGGAAAAACGGGCGCGATACCGTTTGACAGAATTGAATCTTTTATGAAGGAGAATCTTAAATGAGTAAAGTTCTCGTAATTACAACAAGCCTCAGGGCAAAGAGCAATTCCGACATTCTCGCTTCACGCCTTGCCGAGGGGGCGAAGGATGCGGGACACAGCGTTGAATGTGTCAGTCTCAAGGGCAAAGAAATCAAATATTGCATAGGCTGCCTCACCTGCCAGAAAACGCAGAAATGCGTGATTAAAGATGATGTTCCGGCAATCGCGGAAAAGGTCAAAAATGCAGAAACCGTCGTTTTTGTTAATCCCGTTTATTATTACGAGATGATCGGTCAGATGAAAACCCTGCTCGACAGGCTCAATCCTCTTTACCCGACCGATTATAAATTCCGCAATGTCTATATGCTCTCAACCGCCGCCGAGGACGAAGATTTTGTCCCCGAAAGAGCAGTCAGCGGACTGCAGGGCTGGATTGACTGCTTTGAAAAAGCTGAGTTCGCCGGCTCTCTTTTCTGCGGCGGCGTCACTGCCGCGGGCGAGGCATCGGGTAAAGAAAAAGCCCTTGATTACGCTTATGAATTCGGGAGGAATCTCAGATAATGGCTAAAATAATATCCTTTATAATGGCAATATTTACCGCGCTTTATATGTTTGTTTCCTGCGGAAAAATTCCCGGAACGGGCGGCGGAGAAACCTCAACAGCGCCGGAAACAACGGTTACGGAACCCGTCAAAGAAAAAGACGACGAAGAAACACCCTCAGACGCTCAGCCACAGCTGCCGGTCAGCGCTCGGGAAGAAAGCACACCGGAGGAAACACAGGTGAATAAAGCTCTGACTCTTAAGATAAGCGGCCGTGAACTGCCCATCACATGGGAAAACAACGATTCCGTCGCCGCGCTCTCTGAACTTTCATCAGACGGGCTGACCGTAAATATGTCAATGTACGGCGGCTTTGAGCAGGTCGGGTCGCTCGGCTCATCAATTCCGCGAAACGATAAACAGACATCAACCTCTTACGGCGAT
>JAFWRV010000188.1 GCA_017519685.1 Clostridia bacterium | reverse complement strand
GAATGACATAGGAATAGCCGTCTTCCTTTTTTATATCTTCGGCGGCATAGGTGGTTTCTTTGTCGGTTTCCTCTACGTTTTCTTTATTACCGCACGCGCTGAAAATACAGGCAACTGAAAGTAAAGCAAGAATAACAGCAATAATTTTTTTCATTTGTTTTCCTCCGTTTATCAACCGAGACCCGCTTCTCTGACATTGGACTGATGTTCTTCCCAGGTTTCGGCGTAATGATATATGTTGTCACTGTCGGTAACGAAAAAATAGTAATCGGTATCTTCGGGATTAAGAACAGCGTTGATTGACGCCATTCCCGGATTACAAATCGCTCCGACAGGCAAACCCTTAACCATATATGTATTATAAACTTCGCAATATGCGTCGTAACTTGTTTCGTCTGTATAAGGTTTAAGATATTGTTTCAGATACAGAGAGCAGGCATCACACTGAAGCTTCTGAAAAGAAGGATTATTCAATCTGTTATGAAGAACAGAAGCAACTTTTCCGGCTTCGGCGGATCCTCCGGATTCCTTTTGAACAATTGAAGCAAAAGTAATCAGCTCATCTGGCGTTAAACCGAGTTTTTCCGCTTTGGATTTAATGTCGTCATTTAGCTTTGAAGATGTATTTCTCAGAAACTTTTTCAATACCGAAGAGACATTTTCATTTTTGTAAAATTCGTAAGTATCCGGAAAAATATAGCCCTCAAGCGGATAAAATCTTTTATCACGGTCGGGAATAATAAATCCGTACTGCTCAACATATTCCGGCTTTGCGGCTTCTTCAATAAAGGCAGCGGATGAGCAAACCGAGTTTTCTTCAAGTTTTTCGGCAATATCTCTCAGAGTCAGGCCCTCGGGAAAAGTAACCGTAACCGTATTGCTCTGAGTTGTTGCCGTTTCTGAGGAAGTAATGGTCTGAAACTGTTTTTCGACTTTATTACATGAATTCAATAAAGATACAATCAAAAAAGCGAAAACAGTTATTGTAAATATTTTTTTCATAGGCAAATTAATATAAAATCGGTATAACGTAATCAAATCCGTCATAACCGGTAAGGTCTGAAATCGACTCGGGATTAATTGTATCGGTGTTATAAACCGTTACAGTCTGGAACTGACAGACAGGCATCTCAACCGATTGCCTGATAATATAATCAAGCAGTTTGCCCGTTAATTCTTTTCTCTCGGCTAGACCGACGGACGAACGGATTTCCTGAGTGGCGCTGTCAATATATTCATCTGAAATACCGGTCAAATTGAAAACGGCTCCGGAATGATAGTAATCATATTTATCGCATGTTGCCGGTTCATTTACTTTCATTATCCAGATTAAAGCTTCGCCGGATTTTACGGCAGGTTTCAGTTCATCGTAATTACAAGTTACGATATTGACGGAAATATCAGATTTTGTAAGCGATTTTTCAAATTCCTGAGCAAGTTTATATTCAACGCTGTTTTTATCTCCGACACAGTAAATACCGACTGTGCCGATTGAGGATTTAATAAGCTGAAGAATTGCTATTCCCGAAAAATAAGCTTCACTGTTTGAGGGATATTCCTCGAATCTGACACTCAGCGGTCTGTTGAGCCTGGTGTAATACGAGCCGTACTCACTGTCCAGCCAGTCATAATTATTGCATCCTGTCAGCAGCTGTTTTCTGTCTGAAATCTCCGGCAGAACAGAAGTGTTGACAAAAGCCGATATGTAACCGTCTGAATTATTGAGAAAATATTTCAGAGAACCGGAATTAAGTTTATTAACAACTGACGGTTTGGCAGTAAATGACGCCACATCAATTTTTCCGCCGGCGATGTCGTCTTCCATTTTTTCTGTATTATCGGCGTAATCCTTGAAAATCAGTCTGTTGAATACAGGAGATTTGTCATAATAAAACGGATTTGGCGATAACTCAAGATTCTTCTCACCCGGTTTATATTCCGGAATACAGTAAGGACCGCATCCCATAGCGCCGGAGCGAATATTTTCAACCGTTGATACTGAACCTTTGACATAATCAACCGAATAGAAATCTTTGGAAAGAATAACGGCATTGACTGCTGAAATCGCGTTAATATTTCTGGAATTGAACAATACAGTACACGTGTAATTATCAACACGGTTAATACCTGATATTTTATCAACGTTGATGCCGTCGGAATAGTTATTGCTGATATATGCTTCTATATCCCGGTCCGAGGCATTGCCGGAATTGATTGCTTTCAATTCCTCCAGGTAATTTTCACTGTCATAATAATATTCTTTCAGACCGACAATATCATTAAGATAGAAATCGGAATAAACGCCTTTG
>JAFWRV010000187.1 GCA_017519685.1 Clostridia bacterium | reverse complement strand
GCGGACAGCATTTCGAGAATGCTTCCCGGCGTGCTCGCGAACGAAGACGCCTTCACGCTTGAAAGCCACTATAACGGCCTGCTTGAATATCCGCAATATACAAGACCCGCGCAGTGGCACGGCAAAAAAGTCCCCGATGTGCTCACTTCGGGACATCACGCAAATATTCTCAAATGGCAGCACGAACAAAGTCTTGAAAGAACTCTTTTGAGAAGACCGGATATGCTTGAAAAAGCCGGGCTTTCCGAAAAAGATATTAAATTTATCAATAAATTGAAAAACAAATAAAAAATAATTAACTGAAATACTTGCAATTTTATATTAACTGTGATAAAATTCTATGCGTTATGTCAGTTATACTCTGAAAGAGGTGAACAAAATGAAGGAAGGAATCCATCCTAAGTATCAGCAGACAGAAGTTCGCTGTGCTTGCGGCGCGGTCATTCAGACAGGCTCCACAAAAGAAAATATGAAGGTTGATATTTGTTCAAAATGCCATCCCTTCTATACAGGAAGACAGAAGCTGGTTGATACCGGCGGACGTGTTGACCGTTTCAACAAGCGTTTCGGTCTTAACAACAAATAATTTACGCAGTATTGCGGCGCATACTTTGCGCCGCTTTGCTTTTATGCTGAGGAGGTGACGATATGTCCGACTCATATAAAACCGTCAGGTCTGAAGCCGACGCCGAATATATTATCAAGAAGTCACGCTTTATCGGGCATATCAGACCCGTTGCCACTCAGAGCGAGGCGCTGGATTTCATTGCCGCGGTTTCAAAAAAATACTGGGACGCGACCCACAATGTCTATGCATATATCCTGCGGGAAAACGGCGTAAAACGTTTCAGCGATGACGGCGAGCCCCAGGGGACCGCCGGAATACCCGTACTCGATGTACTTGAAAAAAGCGGCGTCACCGACTGCGCGGTTGTTGTCACAAGATATTTCGGAGGCATTATGCTCGGCGCCGGAGGACTTGTGCGCGCGTATTCCCACTCCGCGTCAATAGCGCTTGAAGCGGGCGGCATTGTAACAAGGGCGCTGTGCAACAGTTATACGGTAAACTGCGATTACGGATTTTACGGGAAGCTGAATTCATTGATTCCCGAAAACGGCGGCATTATCGACGACGCCGTTTTTGAGGACTGTGTAAAGATTTCATTTCATATTCCCGTCATCCTCGCCGGCAGATTCATTGAAGTTCTCACCGATGTTTCAAACGGAAAAGTCAGCGCCGAAAAAACAGGAGAGTTTTTCGCCGACGCCGACATTTAAAAAATATATTGAAAACGGTTCTTTTTTATGATATTATTTCACGGTAATATTTTTCGGAGGTTTTCTCGATGCTCACAAATACAGGAAACGCGAAACTAATCGCAATAATCGCGGCGGTTTTTACTCCGCTTCTGTGCGCGGTACTTCTTAAACTGTTTCAGAATAAACTCCCCAAGGATCAGGGAAGGGAATTTGCCGTTGACGGAAAAAAATCCGCGGGCAAAATCAGAGGCGCAGGCATAGTTTTCATAATCTCGTTCATTATCTGTTCTCTGCTTTTCGTCAGGATAAGCATTGAATACTGCATTTATTACGCAATGCTTTTCCTCGGAATGCTGACCGGTTATCTCGATGACAGGTCGGACAAGCCCTGGAATGAATATAAAAAAGGCCTGCTCGATCTTTTTATCTCGGCAGGCACCTCGGCAACTTTTGTTTATTTTAATCAGGGACTTACAAATATCGGCTTCTTCGGCCTTTCCCTTCATATTCATCCGATAATATTCGGAGTTATCGGAACGGTTCTTATCTGGATGCTCATAAATGCCGTCAACTGCTGTGACGGTATTGACGGCTTCTCCTCCGTTCTGTCAATTGTTTCATTCGTTTCGGCAGCCGCGGTCATCATTATAAAAAACACCGACAAAAACCAGGTTGCTCTTGTCGCGCTTATGATACTTACACTGATGCCGTACTTATGGAAAAACTCCGAGCCCAGCACCATGATGATGGGTGATGCGGGCTCGAGAGCTCTCGGTTTATTCCTTGCCGTTCTCATTATGAAAACGGGCAATATTTTACTTGTCATTCCCCTGTGCTTCGTTATCTGCCTTGACGGACTTATCGGAATAGCGAAGGTTTCAATGATAAGATTCCTTCATCTTAATGTAATGAAGAAAATCCGCACTCCCCTTCACGACCACTTCCGCAAAAATATCGGCTGGTCAAACACACAGGTAATTTACAGGTTTGTTATTGTTCAGGCACTTATCTCGCTTGTAACCGTTCTTTCAATCCGCTGAACTTTAAGCAGTCTTGCCGCGTTCAGCACACAGATTATCATGGTACCCACATCGGCAATAACGGCAAGCCATACAGGCGCTATGCCGATGATACCCAGAACTATGACAACAAATTTGACTATAATCGCGAAGGCAATGTTTGCCTTCATTATACCGACGGTTTTTTTGCTCTGATTGACTGTATCGGCGAGGCGCGTAAGGTCTGAATCCGTAAGGATAACATCAGCCGCCTCACAGGCCGCCCTTGTTCCGAGTCCCATTGCGACACCCGCATCCGCGGCGGCAAGCACCGGAGCGTCATTAATACCGTCGCCGGCATAAATAATCTTTTTACCTCCGCTCTTGAGTTCTTCAAGGGCGGATAATTTTTCTTCGGGAAGAAGCTCGCATTTATATCCGTCAAGACCGATTTCCCTGCTGACCGCAGCTGCGCGTGATTCATCGTCGCCGGTAAACATAACCTGTTTTGTGATTCCGAGTTTTCTGAGAGCCGAAACAGTCTCGGCGGAAGTCTTTCTGATTTCGTTGATGATACCGACGGTACCTATGATTTTTCCGTCAAGGGCAACATAAACGGGCGCGTCGGAAAAAGCGGAAATATCAATTCCGTGCTCGGTCATAAACTTGCCGCAGCCGCAGAGCGCTTTTCCTTCTGGAAGAGTCGCTCCGACACCGCCGCCCGCAATCTCCTCGTTTTCCGTGACGCCGTCCATATCCACCTCTCCGCAGGCTGAAACTATCGCCTTGCCGAGAGGATGAGTCGAATAATACTCGCATTTCGCGGCAACGGCGAGAACCCGTTCCCTGCCGTAACCTTCCGCCGCGGTGACCTCGCCGACGAGCGGACGGTCTGTCGTGAGCGTTCCGGTCTTATCGTAAACAACCGTATCGGCGTGAGCAAGCGCTTCAATGAAATTACTGCCCTTGATTATCATACCGTTTCCGGCGCAGGCGCCCATGGTTGACAGAAAAGCGAGCGGAACGCTGATAACAACTGCGCACGGGCAGGAAGCCATAAGAATAACAAGCGCTCTGTGAATCCACTCTCTCCAGTCTTTTGTGATAATCGACGGAATAACCGCTATAAGAACAGCCGCTATGATGACCGCCGGAGTGTAATATTTCGCGAATTTTTCAACCGTTGTCTGCGACCTGCTCTTGTTTGCCGCGGCGTCGGTAACCATTGAAATAATTCTCTCGGCGCCGGACTGCGACTTGACGGCAGTCGCCTCGTAAAACAAGGTCGTTGAGCCGTTGACGGTTCCGCTCGTCAGCTTGTCGCCTTCGCTTACCATACGCGGTATCGATTCTCCGGTGATGGCGGATGTATCAATTGTTCCCTTGCCCGAATAAATAACGCCGTCAACAGGAATCAGTTCATAGGGAAGAACTGCAAGCTTCATCCCGACCGTAATATCATCGGCGTCGATTATTTCAAATCCGCCGCCCTCTCTGACCCTGTGACCTATATCACTGACAATGGAGCAAAGCGATTCAATGGATTTACGGCTTCTGTTATTGGCGTAATCCTCAAGCATTTCACCGACTCTGAAAAGTATCGCGACTGCCGCCGCTTCAAAGAAATCGCCGAGAAGCATTCCGGCAAGCACGGCAATATCCATCAGCAGTGACTCTTCAACCTTTTTCCTTTTGAGCCCTTCAAACGCCGAAATAACAGACGGATAAGCGCACAGAACCGCGGCTATGACACGCAGTATATCCTTCGGAAATCTGCCGTGAATCGGAAGAAACGAAACAAGCACGAGAATAACGCCGATTATCAGAGTAACAATATCGGACTTGTTTGTTTCATGGTCTCCGATGAATCCACAATTGCCTCGATTGACAAAAGTCAGCTGGTGGACGTCCACAACAATTCATCTGATACAGGCGTCGCATTCGAGG
>JAFWRV010000186.1 GCA_017519685.1 Clostridia bacterium | reverse complement strand
TCATATACAGGGTTATCATCTGTATCTGTTGATTCTGAATATGCCAGTTTCGTATAAAGATTTTCGTCAACCGTTCTTATGTCGTAAACCCAGTCAAATAAGGGTTTTGTTATTGTTTCCTGTTTAACACCGGCGCAGTAAACGGTGCTGCCGTCGGGGATTGTGATTGCCGGCGAATTTTTGGCAACCGTCAGTGTTGTATTGGAACCGGTTTTGCCGATGATAAGTTCAACGGGGCTTGAATAAACCATACAGCCCGCGCCCTGGTAAACAATACATCTGTATTGTGAGCCGTCTCTTTCGGGCGTTGCGTTAACCTTCAGTGTGGCGGAACGTTTTCCGTCTATATCATTCCAGGATTTTGCATCATTGTCGTAGGTCTGCCATTGATACTGGATGGGTTTGTTGTTTGTGGTGTATGCAACAACTGTAAAGATTGCCACATCTCCCGCAAACGTTTCAAAATCCTTCGGCTGCTGGCTGATGCCGAAGCTGCCGCCGCTGTCGGGAAGCGTTGTCGCCGAAACAACAGAAGAGAATCTGCTCTTAAGACCCGAATTATTTACGGCTCTGATTTTATAGTAATAAGTTGTTCCTGCGGTAAGTCCCGTGGATTCGTATGAAAGGGTATCGCCGGATGCTCCCGCTATGACAGTATCAAGGAAAAGACTCTGGCCGCCGCCGTTTACAGCATAAATTTCAAAGCGCGAAGCGGAGCTGTTATTATCCCATGTGAGTGTAACGGAATCAGCGGATACATCGCTTACAGTCAGATTCTGGGGAGTCTTGGGAAGGCATCTGACGTTCTTTACATCATAGTAAACAATGTCAACTTCTTTGCCGTTTATTGTTGCCGATGCTTTACAAAGCTGCCAGGAGAAGTCATAATCCGTTGCATCCTTAGGAAGCGAATCAACAGTACCCGTATAGGTGTTGCCTCTGGAGTCACTGTATGCATATCCGCCGCCTCCGGAAAGCGAACCCGCAAGACCGGCGACAGCTTTACATCCTACAGCTCCCGCGCCGACCATAATGCTTGATTCGAATTCAACTGAGAAATTAAATTCGTGGCTTTCTTCTGTTGAGACTTCATATTCAGCTGTAATATAGCCGCCTTCCGCATAGCCGACCTGCCTGGGTGTACCGACTTTATGTATACTATGGTATGAGGTGGGAATGTTGGCGTACGATGCGGGATCTCCGGGAACATTGTTAAGGTATGTGCCGCGGATTGTTTCAAGTCCGTCTGTGCGGCTTGCGATTTCATCGTACTGGTCAACCGTCAGAATGGTTGTTACGGGATTGTCGGGTTCCTCTATTTCAACATAGAAATAGGATTTGGGAGCCCGCGTACCGGGCTTGAAGTTTTGCCATATTTGCTGGGGAGTCATTTTGAGATAATCTGTATTAAGTTCAACCCATGCCGCATAAGGCATGAACGATGTATTATAGAAGTCCGGTTCTGATTGTGCTCTCAGCAGCGCGTCTGCATAACTGCTGTAAGTATTGTATCTGGGACTGCCCGGCACCTTGGCTTTTTTTGTTTCGCTTACAAGCATCCTGTAAGAGTAAACCGAATAGGGTGTGGTGTACATAATTACGTAGTCATCTGTACCGCCGCCGAAGGTTACCGACGTTTCATTTGCCCAGGTATATTCATAGTCATAGTTAAAAGCAAATGTGGTTTGAGTCTCAATATCAATTGTAGCTCCGAGTTCAATTTCTACTTCGCCTTTAACAGCGGCAGATGCTCCGCAGCTTGCAAGTCCGCTTTGGGTGGAGCCGGTGGATGAACCGAATTCCGTGCTGCCTTCATTAGGATAACTGTCGCTGCTTAAATCATCAAAATAAGGAGATGCCTGAATAATAGCATTGATACTCGGCTTGGTATAATAGCGCTGAACGTCACCGATTCTTTCAAGTAAGAGCGAGTCGTCATCGTTGACATCGGGAGCGGCAATCGCAACGAAACAGGAGTTGTTGATATCGGTTTCCGAGTTGTTATAAGACAGAGAGTGCGCCATTATCATTTCGTTACCTCTGATGAGGTTTGCGCCCTCAAGAGAATACCAGGAAAGCTGATACCAGTATTTCTGCGTGTTACCCTTGGCTCTGAGGCCTGTTACTACGAGAATCTGCTGCCTGCCGTCCTCGCTGCCGTTGAAGTTGCCAACTGT
>JAFWRV010000185.1 GCA_017519685.1 Clostridia bacterium | reverse complement strand
GCTTATCAGGAGCTTGCGGAGCAGAATACCGCTCTTATCAAGAAGATAAGTATCCTTGCCGATAAAGTGGAAAGCTACCGCAAGGATGAGGATGCAATCAAGTCCGCGCTTCTTGACGCTCACAGAATGGCTGAGGACGTAAGCAGAAGCGCGAACGAAAAGGCAACAGGGCTTGTTGCCGACGCGGAAAGCAGAGCAAAGGAAATCAGCGAAGCTGCAGAAAAGCAGGCGCTTGAGCTTTCAAACGCCGCCCGCGCCCAGGCAGGGGATATCGTCACCAATGCCAAGAGCGCGGTAGCGTCAATAAAAGAGAGAGCCGAGGCAGAAGCAGGTCAGACCATCGCCCGCGCGCAGGATCAGGCAAGCAGTATTATCGGCGAGGCAAACAGACAGAGCGAGAGTATCATCGGCACAAGCAAGAAGGATTACGAGTTCTACACCGCGGAACTTTCCAAGGTCAAGTCCGAACTTGAAAAATTCAGAACCATGGTTGAGATGCTCTGCAACGGCGAGATTACTCCCGAGGAAGCCGCTCCGATAGTTTCCGAGTCAAGAGCCGCTCAGCCCGTTGAGGCTCCGGTTCAGGCCGAAACATCTGCTGCCGTAACTCCCGCCGCAGATGAAGCCCCCGCGGCTCCCGTTTCAGAGCAGGAAGAAGACCTTGACGATATTCTCAGTCTTTTAGATGACGGAGATTCCGATTTAGGCATAGCGGCGGATATAGATGATATCAATCCGGATGTTTCAATTCCCGATTTCACGGGAACCGCCGATGAAACGCCCGAAGAAAGCCCCGCAGCCGAAGCTCCCGCGGAAGAAATCGAAGAATATGAACCTGTTATTCCCGAGAAGGCCGAGGAGGAACCCGCCGCCGCGGAAAACACTCAGGATGATTTCTTCAATGATTTCAAAGTCGATCTTGACGGCATGGACGATCTCAATATTCCCGGTACCGATTCAGGCGCCGCGGAAGATGACGATGACATTTCATCGCTTTTTGACAGCTTGTTTGACTGATATTCATGTTTCAGTTTATATCGGTTTTGATTATTTCCGCGCTCATCGCGGCGGACCGTGTGACCAAGGCGGTCGCGGTTTCGCGCCTGAGCGACGGAACCACACACGAATTTTTAGGCGGCCTTTTCAGATTCCGGTATGTTGAAAATACCGGCGCGGCATTCAGCATTTTTTCGGACAGCACCGCGGTGCTGACCGTCTTTACCGTGCTTGTTATCATTCTGTGCCTTTTTGTTCTGATGGCGAGAAAAAACAAGTCGCTGTTTGTCAGCGCCTGTCTGATTATGATTGTTGCCGGCGGTATCGGTAATGTTATCGACAGGATAATGAACGGTTACGTTGTCGATTTTATTGAGCCGCTGTTTATGAAATTCGCCGTTTTCAATGTCGCGGACTGCTTCATTACGGTTTCCGCGGTGCTTCTCATCTGCTATGAGATTTACGCTCTGATACAGGAGAAAAAACAGGCGAAAGACGGCAAGGCGGAGAACGATGACCGAAAAGATTAATTCAATTGAATATAACGAGCCGGTATCTTTTAAAGTCGATGAGGGCTTTTCACAGGAGAGGGTTGATAAAATTCTCTCCTGTGTTCTTGAAGAATACTCCCGCTCGTTTGTTCAGAATCTTCTCACCGAAGGCCTTGTCACATGCAACGGCAAAAACATAGCCAAGAATTTCAGGCCGAAAGCGGGAGATGAAATCGAGTTCTCGGTTCCGGAACCCGAGCACCTGAAAATCGAAAAAGAAAACATTCCTCTTGATATTATGTATGAGGATGACAGTCTGCTTGTCGTGAACAAGCCGCGCGGAATGGTCGTTCATCCCGCCCCCGGAAATTACTCGGGCACCCTCGTCAATGCCCTGCTGTGGCACTGCGGTGACTCGCTTTCCGGCATAAACGGCATAATCCGTCCCGGTATTGTTCACAGGATAGACAAGGATACAAGCGGTCTTTTGCTTGTCGCGAAGACCGACAGGGCGCATATTTCACTTTCCGGTCAGATACGCGAACATTCGCTTGACAGAGAATACAGAGCGGTTATTCACGGCAGACTCAGGGAAAGCAAAGGCACCGTTGACGCTCCGATAGGCAGGAGCGCGGCGGACCGCAAGAAGATGTGCGTCACCGAAAAAAACTCAAAAAACGCCGTCACCCACTATGAGGTTTTTGAAGAATTTGACGGCTTTTCATATATCGGATGCCGCCTTGAAACGGGCAGAACGCATCAGATAAGAGTGCACATGGCTTATATAGGCCATCCGGTTGCCGGGGATACCGTTTACGGCCCCGGAGGAACACCGGCGATATCCGGCGGCCAGTGCCTTCACGCCGCGGTTCTGGGATTCACTCATCCGGTTACCGGCGAAAGGATAAGAATCGAGGCGCCTCTGCCGGATTATTTCAGCAATTTTCTTTCCTCGTTAAGGAGACAGTAATGGATTTGAAATCAAAGTACGCATCATGGCTCGTCGCATCGGATATTGACGGGACGCTGAATAATAAAAAACGCAAATTGCCTGAAAGAAATCTCAGGGCGATTACCGATTTCGTCAGCCGCGGAGGTCATTTCACTTTAGCGTCAAGCCGCAATCCCGAGTCAATGTTCCGCCATTATTCGAAATTGCCCATACACACCCCGGCTGTTGTTACAAACGGCGCGGGGATATATGATTTTACAAAGGGCGATTACATTTACTATTCCCCAATAAGCGAAAAGGGAATGGAAAACATAATCAAAGTCAGAAAAAGGTTTCCCACTCTCGACGCTATGGTGTTCACCAAGGATAATATTTATATTTCCGGCGCCGGACTCTGGAGCGTAATTTATGTTATTGTTGACAGACTTACGCACAGGTTTGTGTTTGACATCGAAAAGGTGCCGAAGGGCGAATGGGGAAAAGTTATAGTCAACGGCCCGCCCTGGAGGGTAAGCGAAGCGAAGAAAAAGCTCAAAGCGCTTCCCGACAACGGATGTGACGTCGTTGTTACTTCGCCGTTTTCGATTGAGATTATGCCGGAAAAAGTCAATAAAGGCTCGGCTGTGCTTAAGCTCGCCGAGATTATGGGAATAGACCGCGAAAAGACAGCGGGCATAGGAGATTACTATAACGATCTCGATATGCTTAAAAGCGTTTCCGTTCCCGCCTGCTGCGGACAGGCGCCGAGCAAGCTCAAGTCGCTTGCGGAGTTTGTCGCCTGCCACTGCAACAAGGGCGCTGTCGCGGATTTCCTCGAATATCTGGAAAATAACAAATTTTAATGTCATAAACTTTTACAGGAGGTGGCTGTATGGATACAGTTACAAGAAAGCAGTTGAAAATCACGGCTTGCAAGGCGAGAATGGGAATCATCGAAGGCGTCGCCAACGCAAAGTCCGGTCATCCCGGCGGATCACTTTCATGCGTTGACATCATCACCTATCTCTATTTCAATCACATGAATGTCGATCCTGCAAATCCCAAGGACGAAAACAGAGACAGATTCGTCCTTTCAAAGGGCCATGCGGCACCTGCGCTTTACGCTGTTCTTGCTCTCAAGGGCTTCTTTCCTCAGGAATGGATCCGTACACTCAGAAAGAGCGATTCAAAACTCCAGGGACATCCCAGCATACAGTACACCCCCGGCGTCGATATGAGCACCGGTTCACTCGGACAGGGCATTTCCGCCGCCTGCGGAATGGCTCTCGGAGCAAAGCTTGCCGGAAAGAGTTTCCGCGTTTACACCGTTCTCGGTGACGGAGAACTTGAGGAAGGCCAGGTCTGGGAAGCGGCAATGTACGCTTCGTCAAAGGGACTTGACAATCTCGTTGCCGTCGTTGACAACAACGACCTTCAGATTGACGGCACCTGCGCCGAAGTCAACTCCCCCTATCCCATCAACGAAAAATTCAAGGCGTTCGGATGGAATGTCATCGAGATAGATGCGCATTCATTTGACGAAATAGACGCCGCGTTCAATGCGGCAAAGCAGTTCAAAGGAAAGCCGACCCTCATTCTCGCAAAGAGCATCAAGGGCAAGGGCGTTTCCTATATGGAAAATCAGGTCGGATGGCACGGCACCGCTCCCAACGCGGAGCAGTATGAGCAGGCAATGGCCGAGCTCAGCGCCTCGCTTAAAGAACTTGAAGCATAAGAAAGGAGAGATGAACAATGGCTGAAGTAATTAAAATGGCTACCCGTGAAGCATACGGTAAAGCACTTGTGGAACTCGGCGAAAAGAACGATAAGGTTGTGGTCCTCGATGCCGACCTTGCCGCCGCGACAAAAACGGGAATGTTCAAGAAAGCTTTTCCCGACAGATTCATTGATACCGGAATAGCCGAAAGTAATATGATGGGTATTGCGGCAGGTCTCTCCACAACCGGTTACACGGTTTTTGCGAGCACATTTGCGATGTTCGCGGCAGGCAGAGCGTTTGAGCAGGTGAGAAACTCAATCGGTTATCCTCATCTCAACGTCAAAATCGGCGCGACCCACGCGGGTATTTCCGTCGGTGAGGACGGCGCGAGCCACCAGTGCTGTGAGGATATCGGTCTTATGAGAACTATTCCCGGCATGACAATCATCAATCCCGCGGATGCCGTTGAGGCAAGAGCCGCCGTTCTCGCGGCAGCGGATTACAACGGCCCCGTTTATATGAGATTCGGCCGTCTTGCCGTTCCCTGCGTATTTGACGACAGTTATAAATTCGAGTGGGGCAAGGCAGTTACTCTCTGCGAGGGCAAAGATGTGACGATTTTTGCGACGGGTCTTATGGTCAACGAAGCAATAGAAGCGAGAAAGCTTCTCGCCGCCGAAGGAATTGACGCCGAAATAGTCAATGTTCATACAATCAAGCCGCTCGATGCCGAAGCGGTATGCCGCTCCGCAGTAAAGACCGGCTGCGCTGTTACCGCCGAGGAGCATAATATAATCGGCGGACTCGGCTCCGCGGTCTGCGAGGCGCTTTGTGAAAGCGGCGCACCCGTTCCCGTTGTAAGAGTCGGCGTCAACGATACTTTCGGAAAGTCCGGCCCCGCTGTCGAGCTTCTCCATCTGTTCGGCCTTGACGCGGCAAATATTGCCGAGAAGGCGAAAAAAGCAGTTTCACTTAAAAAATAAGGAATTGGAAATGGATAACGAAAGAATTCTGAAGAGATCGCTTTTCGGCGGTTTCAGGAGAGAAGACGTT
>JAFWRV010000184.1 GCA_017519685.1 Clostridia bacterium | reverse complement strand
TAGGTTAAAGGCATGTACTGCTGAATGAACTCATCGGTCAGCTCGACGAAGGAGCCCTTCGCCGCCTCGGAGCCCAGGAAGCACCAGCTTGCGGTGTAGATGATGTCGCAGTCATCGCCCTGAAGCGCCAGGGGGTACAGGGTGGTGTAGTCGGACCAGCTTAAGAACGTGGCGGAGAAGGTGGTGTTGTAGGGCTCGAGATACTTGTTCATCTCGGCGCAGACCGCCTCCCAGTCGTTCGGCGTGTCGCCGACCATGTACATGTTGATGTTGACCTTCTTGGAGAGGTCGATGGTGTACATATCCGGAGACGCGTAGACAGGGGTGGCCGGGGTGTTCTTCTCCGGAAGACCGGCAAAGGCATCGGAAGCCGCGGCGGGTTTATCTGCCGCTTTCGGTGATTCGGCGGCAAAAGACATAACAGTCGCCGTTGACAAAATTAAAGCGCAGCAAAGAATAATTGAAATGATTTTCTTTATGTTTCTCATTCTGAAATCCCCTTTCAAAATAAACATATTATTTAATCTTCGTTTTCAGAAAGATTTCTGCCCATAAGAACGCCCATTACCGAAGCCATCATAAGGCCTCTTGTCCAGCCGCTTGAATCGCCGAGGCAATAAAGGCCGCTGACATTGGTATTGAATTTTTCGTCCATTTTTATTCTGTTTGAATAAAATTTAAGTTCAGGTGAATAAAGCAGGGTTTCGCGTGAAGCGAATCCGGGAACGACATTATCAACCGCTTTGATGAAATTAATGATATTAACCATAGCGCGGTAAGGCATAGCCGCCGTGATATCACCCGCGACCGCGTCAGTCAGCGTAGGTCTGACATTTGACTGCGACAGTTCTTTTTGCCAGGTCCTCTTACCGTCAAGAATATCGCCGAACCGCTGCACGAGTATATGACCAGCGCCGAGCATATTGGTCAGCTCTCCGACCTTCTGCGCGTAGGAAATCGGCTGATTAAACGGCTGATTGAAATTATGGGAGCAGAGAATTGAAAGATTGGTATTGTCACTCTTCATTTCTTTATAAGAATGACCGTTTACAACAGCGAGATCGTTATCATAATTTTCCTGGCTGACAAATCCGCCGGGATTCTGGCAGAAGGTTCTGACCTTGTTTTTAAACGGCAAAGGATAACCGATAAGTTTTGATTCATAGAGAACTTCGTTAACGGTTTCCATTATTTCATTGCGGAGCTCAACTCTGACGCCGATGTCAACCGTTCCGGGCTGATGAGCGATATTATGCTCCGCGCACTTGGTTTCAAGCCAGTCGGCTCCCCTTCTTCCCGTTGCTATAACGGTATGCTCCGAGAGTATTTCCTCGGATGAAGAACCGTTTGAGATAACGACTCCGAGGCACCTGCTGTCTTCCATAATGATATCGGAGCATTCATATCCGAAAAGGATATCTACTCCTTTTTCAATCAGGAACTGCTCAATTGAGTAATATAAATCTCTCGCCTTTTCGGTTCCGAGGTGACGTATCGGGCAGTCAACAAGCTTAAGACCCGCCTGAATGGCTCTCCTGCGGATTTCTTTTACCGCCTGAAAGTCGCTGACGCCCTCTACTTTTTTATCGGCTCCGAATTCAAGATAAATACCGTCTGTATATTTAATTGTTTCGGTTGCTTTTTCCGCGCCTATAAGTGTCGGAAGATCTCCGCCGACCTCATAACTGAGAGACAGTTTTCCGTCGGAAAAAGCTCCTGCGCCTGAAAAACCGGTCGTTATGTGGCAGTACGGTTTGCAATTGACGCAGTAACCGGTTTTTGATTTCGGGCAGTTTCTCTTTTCAATCGCGCTGCCCTTTTCAACTATCAGGATTTTTTTCCTGCTGCCCTTTTTTATCATTTCAAGCGCGGTAAAAATACCCGCAGGGCCGGCGCCTATTATAACAACATCATATTTCATAACGATGAAACGAAATTACATAAAAATGCAATATTGTCCTTTCGGATGTGATTATTGAATATTACCTATTCTCTTTATCAGCTCAATGCATTCATCAAAACCCATAAGTCTCGGAACGGGATACTGGGGATTGCCTTCTTTAAGCGCTCTCTGCGCAATGGTACTGATATCCTTTTCAAGAATACCGTCAATATGCTCCGGGATATTCATTTCTTTATTTAATTCGCGGATTTTCGAAACAAAAAGCTGCGCCTTTGCCGCTGTGCTGAGACCCGCGGTCTCAAGACCGGCAACATCGGCAAGATCGGCAAGACGGTCATAAGCGTAAATGCCGTAGTAATCCAAAACATAGGGAAGAATAACCGACATAGCAAGACCGTGAGGAACATTGTAAACGCCGCCGATATTATGTCCAATCGCGTGAACATAACCGACATAAGCCCTTGTAAACGCCATTCCGGCATAATATGAAGCTTTAAGCATATTTCCTCTCGCTTCAATGTTTTTACCGTCATCATACGCTGCCTTGATATTACCGAAAATAAGGCTTACGGCTTTTTTGGCATATTCTTCCGTGTTGCCGACATTGCAGCGGCCGATATACGCCTCAACAGCGTGAGTCAGCGCGTCCATACCGGTTGTCGATGTGATATGCGGAGGAAGGCCGACGGTCAGCTCAGGATCGAGAACAGCATAGCCGGGACGGAGTTTGGGATCGGTGGCCGGGCATTTTTCGTGAGTTGACGGATTTGAAAAAACTGCTGCCAGAGTAACCTCGGAGCCTGTTCCGGCAGTGGTGGGAACAGCAAAAAGAGGAGGCAGCGGCTTACGTACTTTGAGAAGTCCGCGCATTTTTATAACAGGGACAGACGGGTTGGTGACTCTTGCGCCGGCCATCTTCGCGCAATCCATCGGAGAACCGCCTCCGAACGCAATAATCGCCTCGCAGGAATGTCTGAAATATTCATCCTTGCAATCCTCAATATTATCAATTGTCGGATTCGGCTGAACGCCGTCAAATACGGTATACTTTACACC
>JAFWRV010000183.1 GCA_017519685.1 Clostridia bacterium | reverse complement strand
CCTGCTCAAAAGTCAGCGTGTTTTTTAAACCGATGACGGAATATTCATAGCGGTTCATAAACATCGCCGTCATATCGGAGCAGATTACAAACGGTATCGGGCAGTAACTGTTTCCCCTTGTCCTGCACCACTGGTCAATCGCGTACATTCTCAGCTTCTTGCCGCGCTGATTGACCTTATCGAATCTTTCACCGGTTCCGTAGGTGCATACTCCGCGCGCAAGGCGGCTTGTGACTTTAATGAATTCCCCGTTCTTTGATATACCGGTTATCACCTTGCGGGATTTTCCGCTTTTATCAAAGAACTCTATTTTTCCCGCGCTTATCGCGACCGATGAGCCGTCGGCGGCGGCAATCTCCATTATGCCGTCTTTTTCCGTCTTTTTTATTTCAAGCTCGGTGTTATACGGTTCTTCACCGAAAAATTCGGAAAGAGACTGCGCCGCGCCGCATTTATCCGCTTCGCCTCTTTCAGATGAAAGGATTCGCCAGAGTCCCTCACCCGCGCTGCAGATTGAAAGGTGTATTCCCTGAAATTCAAAGCTTACCGTGTTGTTTTCATTCATAATACCTCTCCTGTCTATGTAAAATACCGCTGTGAAGCTGACGCTTACAGCGGTTTATTTTACTGTGTGTATTCACTGCTCCGCCTGAAAAGCATACGGAAAAACGCGAGAATTCTCGCGAATATTCCTCTGTCAACATTGACGGTTTCAACTTCGGAGAAAGCCACAGGGTCATTCCCGACAACATAGACCGCCTGAACGGTGAATGTTTCCTCGGCATTCTCAACCGAGAATTTTGCCGACGGTTTTCCGCCCGAAGCGTCGCGCCCGTCAATATACCAGTGAATTCCGCCGCCTGTCAGGTCCTCGCTGACTGTCGCGGAGAAATTGACGGTTGTACGGTAACGCACCGAGATGCTTTTTTCATAGCGGTTGATGGAAACGGAGACCGTTTTGTAAACCGCGTTGACGGTTATGTTCTCCGTCCTGAGGGTATAGGGCTCCCACTCTCCCCTGACGCCCGATTTGTTGGGCACCGCGGGAGGCGTTACGGTCATATTCTCAACCGTGAACGGAAGCTCGGCGACAACGGTTCCGTTGGCGACGAATTTCGCGTAATAAGTTACGGGAGTGTATTGCGCGTTGAGTATGAAGTCCGCGGGGCCAATGATATACTCCGGCCATTTGCCCGTATAACCGTCTTTCGCGGGAACAGCGGGCTCGGCAAGAGTCCTGTCACCGGAAGTGAATTCAACCTCGCCGACCTTTACTCCGTCGGCGTAGAAGGTTGCCGTATATGTAACGGGCGTATAGACCGCTTCCACGGTTTTGTCTCCCGCGCTGAAATCGTAATCAGCCCATCTGCCTTCGTAGCCGCGCTTTACGGGAACAGCCGGCTCTTCAAAATATTCTGTTTCGGCGTTGAACGGAAGCTTTGCGACTTCTTTTCCGTCAGCGACAAAGGTAACCGTGTAGTCAACGGGAGTAAAGCGTGAGAATACGGCGATACCGCCGGGAACGGTTTCGTAATCCTCCCACTCGCCTTTGTATCCGTCTTTTCCGGGAACCTGCGGCTCATCCGCGATTCCGCTTTTAACCGTGTAATCAACCTGCGCGACACAAGCACCCTCACTGATAAACTTAGCCGAGTATTTCACCGGAGTGAATACGGGATTCACGCTGAGATCATGTGCGGGCATAGTCAGAGGAAGCTCCGGCTCAAATCCGCTGACGGCACAGCCGGCGGGAATTTCAAATCCGGTCACGTCAACCGGCTCGCCGAACGCCGTCTGCTTCTCTGCTTCGCCGCATTTAAGCGTATATGTCAGAGGTGTGTATTCCGCGAGGATAACACAGGAGCCGCCCGTAAGGTCATACCCGCTCCATTTGCCCTCATATCCTTCTTTTTCGGGAACAGCGGGTTCTGCCACGGTGTATTCATCTGTAATTCCGACCTCGGCAACGGTTTTTCCGTCAGCGACGAATTTCGCCGTCATCGGGGTTTCCGGCGCCTGAGCCGTCACGGGGTAAAGAACTTTATCCGAGGTGAAATCGCATACAGTATCTTTTGTATATTGCTTTCCGTTCTCATCAAACCAGCCGCAGAAAACTCCGTCTGTTACGGGAACGGGAAGCTCGCCGAGTTTATCTCCGTATGTCGCTATAATTGAGCCGGTGCCGTCAAGAGTGACTTTGCTTTCATCGGCAGTCCAGCCGGCGTATAACTCCACCGTGTCTTCAGAATCATAAACCGTTGAGGCGGTGACTCTTCCGCT
>JAFWRV010000182.1 GCA_017519685.1 Clostridia bacterium | reverse complement strand
GAGTGCTGTTTCTTGACGAGCTCCCCGAGTTTTCAAGACAGGCGATGGAAGTGCTCCGTCAGCCGATAGAGGACGACAAAATCACGATTTCAAGGGCAAACGCCTCGATAACCTATCCCTGCTCGGCGATGATAGTCTGCGCCATGAATCCCTGCCCCTGCGGCTATTTCGGCCATCCGAAAAGGCAGTGCACCTGCCCCGAGGGAGCGGCAAAAAGATATCTTGCGAAAATCTCCGGTCCGATGCTTGACAGGATAGATATTCATATTGAAGTGCCGCCCGTTGATTTTGAAAAGCTCTCATCGAAGGTCGCAGGAGAATGCTCCGCCGATATCAGAAAGAGAGTAAACGCGGCAAGAAAGATCCAGCAGGAACGTCTCGCGGGAACAGGTGTTTCCTGCAACGCGAAAATGGATTCCGCCCTGACAAAGAAATACTGCGTTCCGTCTCCGAAGGCGCTGATTATGCTCGAACAGGTTTTTGAGAAACTCGACCTTTCGGCAAGGGCATACGATAAAGTTCTCCGTGTCGCGAGAACCGTCGCTGACCTCGACGGCAGCGAAACAATTGAAGCGGCGCATATCGCGCAGGCGGTCCAGTTCCGCTCTCTTGACAGAAAATACAGACGGCTGTAACATACTTTTCCCTCTGCTTTGCGGAGGGTTTTTTATTTGCTGATTTGATTTGTGTTTTCATACCGCGCAGACAGGCGAAATATGTTTAACGCGTTGAAAACTTTTTTCCGGAACTTATTATTTCATTTTCTGACAGAAAATAATAAAAAACATCTTGATACTTTTATATTTTTCTGTCATAATATACTTTGTATAATTTTAATCATTAACAGCCGGCTTACGGCAGGAGGAGTCAAAGTGGATAAACAGGAAATCAATGAAGCGCTCGCAGAGCTGCTTTTTCCCGATATTGACAAAACACCCGAATACTATGAGCAGATGTATCCCGAGCGCGGTTTACCCGAGGGAGCGAGGGTCACGAGGTTTGCTCCTTCCCCGACGGGCTATCTTCACATCGGCGGTCTTTTCGGCGCCCTTGTGGATGTGCTCACCGCAAAGGTTTCCGGCGGCATATCATATCTCAGAATTGAAGATACCGATAAAAAGCGTGAAATAGAAGACGGCGTTTCCGGCATTACGGACGGCATGAAGGCCTTCGGCGTTGAGTTTGACGAGGGTGTCACCGGATTCGGCACGGAGACGGGCAGTTACGGCCCCTACACTCAGAGCCAGAGGGTTGAGATATATCAGACAATCGCGAAATCGCTTGTTAAGCAGGGCCTTGCCTATCCCTGCTTCTGCTCCTCGGAAGACCTCGATTCAATCCGCGAGCGGCAGGAGGCGGAAGGCGCCGATATAAGAGGCTACTTCGGCAAATGGGCAAAGTGCCGCGACCTCTCTTATGAAGAGATTGAGAAGAATATCAGCGAAGGCAAAAGCTGGGTGCTCCGCTTCCGTTCGGACGGCAGCCCCGACAAACGCATTTTCTTTGAAGATATGATAAGGGGCAAAATCGAAATGCCCGAAAACATCATAGACGAGGTGCTTCTCAAATCCGACGGCATACCGACCTATCACTTCGCGCACTGCTGTGACGATCACTTTATGCGCACCACCCACGTGGTGAGAGGCGAGGAGTGGATTTCCTCTGTGCCCAAGCACATCGCTCTTTTCAAAGCCTGCGGCTACAAAGTGCCCAAATATGCGCACACTCCGCAGGTTATGAAGTTTGATGATGAAACGGGTGACAAGCGCAAACTCTCTAAGCGCAAGGACCCCGAAGCGGCAGTGAGTTATTTCGTTGAAGAGGGCTTCCCGAAAGAGAGCCTTACCGAATATCTGCTCACCCTGCTCAGCTCGGGCTTTGAGGACTGGCGCAGGGCAAACCCCGATGTTCCGGCGATGGATTATCCGTTTAACCTCAAAAAGATGAGCTCGAGCGGCTGCCTGTTTGACCTGGTAAAGCTCAACGACGTCAGCAAAAACGTTATCTGCCGTATGAGCGCGTCAACCGTTTATGACAGAGTCGCCGCCTGGGCAAAGGAATTTGACGGTGAGTTTTACAATGTAATCTCCGCCGACCCGGACCGAACCCGCGAGATACTCAATATAGACCGCGAAAGTCCGAAGCCGCGCAAGGATATCGCGAAATGGAGCGAAGTCAGGGATTATATTTCATATTTCTATCCGGAGTTTTACCGAAAGGATTATTCCCTGCCCGAAAACATATCCGCTTCGGACGCTAAAGCGATTGTCGCCGCCTACGCGAAAGCGTATTCCGCTTCCGATGACAAAGACGGCTGGTTCGGTAAAATAAAGGAGCTTTGCGAGCCGCTCAGATTTACTCCGAACGTCAAGGAATACAAAAGCAATCCGGATACGTATAAAGGGCATGTCGGCGATGTTTCAACGGTGATAAGAATTGCTGTCACCTCCCGCAGGAACACTCCCGATTTATATTCAATCATGCTGCTTCTCGGCGAGGATGAGGTCAGGGCGAGACTTGCCGATGCCGGCGCGAATTTTTAAGCGAAAGGATTAATTATAATGGATGAGCTTAACACATCATCAAATTTTATACACGATTTTATAGATGAGGATCTCGCCGCGGGCGTCAATACGAGAGTGCAGACAAGATTTCCGCCCGAGCCGAACGGCTATCTTCATATCGGCCACGCAAAGGCAATCTGCATTGACTTCAGCACCGCAGAGAAATACGGCGGCGAATGCAATTTAAGACTCGACGACACAAACCCCTCTAAAGAGGACGTTGAATATGTTGACGCGATAAAAGAGGATATCGAATGGCTCGGCTACAAGTGGAACAAATGCCTTTACGCCTCAAGCTATTTTGATTTCATCTATGAATGCGCGATCAAGCTTATAAAAAAGGGCAAGGCGTATGTCTGCGACCTTAACGCCGACGAAATCCGCGAATACAGAGGCACCCTGACCGAGCCCGGCAAAAACAGTCCTTACAGGGACCGCACGGTTGAGGAAAACCTTGATTTATTCAGAAGAATGACGGAAGGCGAATTCAAAGACGGCGAAAAGACCCTCAGAGCAAAGATTGACATGTCGTCACCGAATATCAATATGCGCGACCCCGTCATTTACAGAATCGCTCATATCAGCCACCATCAGACCGGCGACAAGTGGTGCGTTTATCCGATGTATGATTTCGCCCATCCGCTGTCAGACGCCAGGGAGGGAGTGACCTATTCCCTCTGCTCGCTTGAATTTGAAAATCACCGTCCGCTTTACAACTGGTTTATAAATGAAATCGGTTTTGAGGAGCCGCCGAGACAGATTGAGTTTGCCCGTCTTAATATAAACTACTGCGTAACGAGCAAGAGAAAATGTCTTGAGATGGTGCAGAGCGGAGTCGTTGACGGCTGGGATGACCCGAGAATGGTCACCCTCTGCGGAATGAGACGAAGAGGATATCCCGCCGCCGCGGTGCGCGATTTCATAAACAAGATAGGCGTTTCAAAGGCATACAGCGTTGTTGACTACGGCCTGCTGGAATCCTGTGTCCGCGACAATCTCAACGCAAACGCGCCGAGAGTTATGGCGGTTATTGACCCGCTGAAGGTTATTATAGATAATTATCCCAAGGGACAGGTTGAGGAAATGGAGGTTGAAAACAACCCCGACAAACCCGAGCTCGGCAAAAGAACGGTCCGCTTCTCAAAGGAAATCTATGTTGAGAGAAATGACTTTATGGAGGAGCCGGTCAAAAAGTATTTCCGTCTTTATCCCGGCAACGAGGTACGCCTCAAGGGAGCTTATTATGTGACCTGCACCGGCTTTGACAAGGACGAAAACGGCAACGTCACCTGCCTGCACTGCTCATACGACCCCGAAACAAAAGGCGGCGATTCGCCCG
>JAFWRV010000181.1 GCA_017519685.1 Clostridia bacterium | reverse complement strand
CCTCAACCGTGTATTCTTTGGGATCCCAGTCGCCCCAGGCGTTCGCGGTGCCGTTGGCGTCGCCGAGCTTCTTGTATTTTACGCCGAGACACATTTTCGGCGTGTAGTTGTTCATCATCCAGAGGGTAAGGTCGAGAGCGTGGGTTCCGATATCGATGAGCGGACCGCCGCCCTGCTCGTATTCATTGAGGAAAACGCCCCAGGTCGGAACGGCTCTTCTTCTGAGAGCGATGGCTCTCGCGTAGTAAATCTCACCGAGCTGACCGTTTTCACAGCAGGTCTTGAGATACTGCGAATCGCCTCTCCAGCGGCTCTGATAACCGATAGTCAGCTTCTTGCCGGTGCGGACCGAAGCTTCATACATCGCCTTCGCCTCGGCGTAGGTCTTTGCCATCGGCTTCTCGCACATAACGTGCTTGCCCGCCTCAAGGGAATCTATTGTGATAAATGAATGCGAGCGGTTGGGAGTGCAGACATGAATAACTTCGATATCCTTCTCCTTTTCGAGGAGCTCTTTATAGTCCTCATATACTCTCGCGCCCTCAACGCCGAATTTCTTTGCCGCCTGTTCGGCTCTTTCGCGGATGATATCGCAGAAAGCGACAACTTCAACATAGGGGTTTCTTGAAAGAGCGGGAAGATGCTTGCCGTTGGCAATACCGCCGCAGCCTATAATGCCGACCTTGATTTTTTCACTCATGTTAAAATCCTTTCCGGGAAGCCGCCTCGAAACGGAACTCCCTTTAATAATATAATTTCTTATATTACGCCAACTTTAATTATATACTGCCGTGTCAATATTTCAAGATTTTTTTCTGTAAATTTTAAGCGTGATTTTTTGTGTAAAACAGCAAAACCGGTTTCACGGGGCAAGCCGTGAAACCGGTTTTAATGAATAATGACTTAATGAATAATGAATAATTGCGGTTGCCGACTCTGTCGGCGATTATATAATCGCCACACCCGCCCTTCGGGCACCCTCTCCGATCTCGGAGAGGGCAAATAAGGTTGTCGCTACGCTCTGGATTACATTTTTGTCGATTTGCTCCGATTGTGTTTTTTCATCATTAAAGCTCGTTTACCTTGATATATAAGGCTTCGGATACCTGTCAACCGTAGGGGCGATTATCAATCGCCCGCCACAAGGATGTCCGTGAGGACCGTAGGGCAAGCATTCATGCTTGCCGCAAACAGGGATATGCGGAGCATAAACAATTGACAATAATTACAATACCCGAAACGGCACAGGTGAATCCCAAATCGGCACGGATAAATCCGTGCCCTACGTTTTGGGGGAGAAGCCGGTGACGACGAGGCGGGTGTGGCGACATACAATCAGAAAGATGATTTATAATGTATTTTCGCGTTTGTCAGGCGGGCGTTGCTCTCACCTATGTTGATTGCTTTCCACTGTTCCTCTGTTCCTGCATAATAAACGTCGGTCAGTTTTCCGCATTTGGCAAAAGCTTCACGGTCTATGTATGTTATTTTATCTCCGACATAGACTGTTTTAAGTTCGGAGCAGTTACAGAAAGCTTGCTGTCCAATGCTATTGAGGTTTTTGCCGAGTTTTACGGTTTCAAGACTTGTGCAATTATAAAATGCAGAACCGGCTAAGCTTGTGACACTGTCTGGGATGGTTACGCTTGTAAGGCCGGTGCAATATTCAAATGCATTATTACCTATTCTTGTGACACTGTTACCGATAGTTACGCTTGTAAGCCCGTCGCAACCGGAAAATGCTTTATCACCTATGATTGTGATACTGTTGGGGATGGTTATGCTTGTAAGCCCGGCGCAACCGCAAAATGCACCATAAATTATGCTTGTGACACTGTCGGGAATTGTTATGCTTGTAAGACCGGTACAACTCCAGAATGCATAACCTCCTATACTTGTGACACTGTCGGGGATGGTTATGCTTGTAAGACCTGTGCAAGCTTCAAATGCAGCATGACCTATACTTGTGACACTGTTGCCGATAGTTACGCTTGTAAGACCGGTACAAACGTAAAATGCAGAATCGCCTATTTGTGTAATACCGTTTTCAATGACAGCGGATGTAATGTATTTTCTGTATTTTAAATATTCGGGACTTTCGGAATAATAATCGCCTTTTCCGCTTATTGTGAGTTTGCCGTCGGCGGTAAGTTCCCATTTGATATAATCGCCGCACATTCCGGAAACGGGGAAATCCGGTATTGTCTCAGGACTGACGGCTGTTTGTGACGTGGGCCCCGTATAGCCTGTTGTCGGACCGATTGATGAAGGCGTATATTTTCCGATATGATGCAGACTTTCTATTTCTTCCTGCTGGGAAGATACCGCCGCTTCAAGGTTTGAAACTCTTGCCTCGATTGTTTCATCTACTATCGCGTAGCCGAAAATGCCGACAAACATTGAGAGCAGCGCCGCTATCGCTTTTTTCATTGAAATTCCTCCCGTGTTTTATTCATTTTCAATTATAATTTCACCTTGAAGCATTGTCAACAGGCATTATCTCCGTATCGTCAATACCCGCCTGCACGAAAAACTTGATTTTTTTCCCGACAGGATATAATATATCAATATAAACCGTCAGACGGAGGAATTATGTCAAAGTCAACTTTCAAGACAAACCCGGACGCGTGTCCGCTCGCGAAAAAATGCGGCGGCTGCCAGCTTCAGAATATGACATACGAACGCCAGCTTAAATGGAAGCAGGCGAGAGAGGAGATTCTGCTCGGCAGATTCGGCAGGGTCGGGAAGATAATCGGTATGGATAATCCTTATCACTACCGCAACAAGGTGCAGGCCGCCTTCGGCAGAACGAAGGGCGGCAAATATATCTCCGGCGTTTACCAGAGCGGAACGCACCGCATCGTGAATGTCGATTCGTGTATGATTGAGGATGAAACGGCGGACAGCATCACGGTTGACATCAGAAATATGCTTCCCGCTTTCAGAATTATGACCTATGACGAGGATAAACGCACCGGTTTTCTGCGCCATGTTCTTATAAGAAGGGGATTCACGACCGGCGAGGTGATGGCGGTGCTTGTCGCGGCGGACAGTTATTTCCCGATGAAGAAAAAATTCACCGCCGCCCTGCTCGAACGCCATCCCGAGATAACGACCATTGTGCTGAATATCAATCCGAAGGACACAAATCTCGTTCTCGGAGACAGGGAGGAAGTCCTTTACGGCAAAGGGTATATCGAGGATGAACTCTGCGGATTGCGTTTCGCGATTTCTCCAAAATCCTTTTATCAGATAAATCCCGTTCAGACGGAAAAACTCTACGCGAAGGCGATTGAGTACGCCGCGCTTGACAAAGACACCACGGTTATTGACGCTTATTGCGGAATCGGAACAATCGGCCTTGCCGCCGCAAAAACGGCGGGGCAGGTCATCGGGGTCGAGCTCAACCGCGATGCCGTGCATGACGCGATATCAAACGCTAAGCGCAACAGTATGAAAAACATCCGTTTTTACTGCGCCGACGCCGGAGATTTCATGGATGATATGGTGACGCAGGGAGAAAGAGCCGACGTCGTGTTTATGGATCCTCCCCGTTCGGGCAGCAGCAGGAAATTCATTGACTCGCTTCTCAATATGGCGCCGGAAAAAGTCGTTTACATAAGCTGCAATCCGGAAACCCTCGCCCGCGACCTGCGGCTGATAACAAAAAAATACAAGGCCCAAAAAATCACTCCCGTCGATATGTTTCCGCATACTCACCATGTGGAGACAGTAGTATTGATGACAAGAAACAATGCTGGAAAGGGCTGAAAGTGTACAGAATAAAGGGATTCCGAGGTTTGCCCCCAAAAGCCGGCGGCGGCCCGGGATCCCTTTCAAGCTTTTATGACATCTAACCTATACACCGAAACAGCCGAAGTGCGAGGCTACGGGTTAGATATTTGTGTGGCGAGGCTATAGGTTAGATATGAATATTGTCGGATGCCATTCCGTTAAGTGAAATTGAACAACTGATTAAATGACGGTTAAAATGAATGACATCCCCTTGACAATGACTGGTTTTTGTGCTATTGTATTATAGGACTTGTTTGAAATGCTTTAAGGAGGTCAACAAATGCGCTGTCATCTGTCAACATTAATGGGTCAGTCTCGTTATTCTATACAGGATGTTCACGTCAAAACCGGGCTTGCAAGAAGCACAGTGACGCAACTTTATCATGACAAGGCAACACGTATTGATTTTGAAACAATTGAAAAACTCTGCGCTCTATTTGATTGCGATATATCATCTCTTTTAGAGCTTGAAGGAATAAAAAAGGAGAATGATCGCAATGGATGATAAGAGCTTTGAGTTTCGTGCATTATCTCTGTTCTCAAGTGCTGGAGTTGCAGAAACCTATTTTGAAAGACACGGCATCAATGTTCGGGTGGCATCTGAATTGTTACACGAAAGAGCCGTGTTTTATCGGCATTTGTATCCTAATACTACTATGATTGAAGGAGACATTACTGATAAAAACACTTTCAATAATGTCATTACAACGGCGAAGAAAGAACGGTGCAATTTCATTATTGCGACACCTCCCTGCCAGGGGATGAGTACAGCCGGTCTACAAAAGAAGGACGATCCGCGAAACCGTCTAATTATTGAGGTTGTTAAAGCCATTCACGCCTTAAAACCGGACTTCGTTATTATTGAAAATGTTCCTGAAATCCTGCAAACCAAAATTGAAATAGAAGGTGAATGGGTT
>JAFWRV010000180.1 GCA_017519685.1 Clostridia bacterium | reverse complement strand
TCGAATATGATATGAGTCCGGAAGGCTCCGCCGCACTTAATAAAACTATAGAAATCAGCCCTGATATTTATTATTATTCTTATGCCTTTGATTCCGTAACCGAAACCAAAAGAATCTTTCCGGAAAACACGGATTTCTTCTTTTTGAAACTCACATCTCTTCTTATCATTTTCAACGGATATATAAAAAAGACCGATAAAAGCCGCCTGCATAATGACGGCCTTGTAGATGTGGACTCCGCCCTTCATCCCGCAGATGAGCCTTTTACGGATTATTGCAGCAGCGATGTAAAAAAAGGCATATGGAATGTAATGCCGGTGCACAGAGGAGATCACGGAACAGCCATAGGTCTGTTTGCCGGCAAAAGCGAAACAGCGAAATTTTATGAAGAAATTATTGATCTGCTGCGTACACAGGATTAAACATTAACGATATCGAGGAGTAATTGATTTGGAACCTTTCTACAAGGTCAGGGATTTCTCTACCATACGCGAAATGCTTGACCGGAGCTTTGAGCTATATGCAGACAGGACCGCCTTTGAAGTTAAAAAAGGCGATGAACACTATAATATATCATATTCGGAATACAGAGAGCAGCTGAACGCTTTGTGCAATGCGCTGCTTGATAATGGTTATTACCGCAAAAAGATAGGTGTAATCTCCGATAACAGATATAAATACGCTCTTACATATATGACGGCAATCTGTTCCGGTAATATCATTGTTCCGATTGATAAAGAGCTTATGACCGATGATATTCACGGCATTATAGAAACTGCAAAGTGCGAATTGCTCTTTGTTGATAAAAAGCATATTGATAAAATCGATTTCGATCGCCTCAACGATATACCGGTTTACTGTTTTGATCCGCTTGATGAAAGTGAAAACATACACGGAATAAGAAATTTTACCGAGCTTCACAACCGCGGCAGAGAACTCTTAGCTCAGCGCAAAAAGCTCTGGGAGAAAAATGAAGATGATGTCAATGCCCTGTGTGTTCTGCTTTTTACATCGGGCACGACGGGTGCTTCAAAGGGAGTTATGCTCTGCCAGCGAAATTTCATCTTTGAAGTCAAGGCGGCAATGGGAGTCATCAAAATCTATCCCGAGGACTGCGGCATTTCCCTGTTGCCTATTCATCACACATATGAAAGCTCGATTATTCTTTTCTTCGCTCCATACTGCGGAGCGAAGGTCACATTCTGTGAGGGCTTCAAATTTGTGCTGAAAAATATGAAGGAATTCAATCCATCAGTATTTGTTGCCGTTCCTCTCGTTCTTGAGACGGTTCACAAAAGGATACTGAGAAAAATCCGCGAACAGAAGCACGGCGAGACAAAATTCCGTCTCGGCTTAAAGCTGTGTAAGGCAGGTAATAAACTTCATATTAATTTAAGCAAATACATATTTAAAGAGATAATTGACACCTTCGGCGGCAATATGCGCATGATAATCTGCGGCGGCGCTGCCGTTGATCCGCAGGTGCTCGACGACTTCAATACCTTCGGCATACAGATAATTTACGGCTACGGCCTTACCGAGTGTGCTCCGCTTGCGGTTATAAATCACGACCGTCTGCGCACCACCGACTCCATAGGCGAGCCTCTGCCCGGAGTTGAAACAAAACTAATCAATCAGGATGAAAACGGCATAGGCGAGCTCTGTGTCAAGGGCGGAATGGTAATGCTCGGCTACTACAACAACCCCGAAGCGACGGCCGAGGTAATTGATGAGGATGGCTTCCTTCACACGGGCGACCTCGTTCAGATTGACAAACAGGGGCACTACCATGTCTGCGGACGCAGCAAAAACGTCATTGTTACCTCAAACGGTAAAAACATCTACCCCGAAGAGCTCGAATACCACCTTGACGGCGAGGACTGCATAAGTTCCAGTCTTGTGGAAGGTATTGAAAACAAAAAGGGGGAAATTCAGATTCACGCACAGATTCTGCCGGATATTGAGGAAATAAAACTTAAAATCGGCAGAGAGCCTACTGCGGAAGAGGTTGAAAATCTTATAAAATCAGCAGTTGAACACACTAACAATAAAGTTCCTTCTTTCAAGCATATAAAATCTTTTACAATACGAAAAAAAGACTTCGACCGCACTACCGCGCAGAAAATCAAGCGAAGCAGCAATTCTTCAATCAGTTCCGATAATTACTGACAGTATTATAATTAATGCTTTGACTTGAACATTGAATCAAATAACCTGTTCTATATCATGCAGCAAGCCCGCTCCGGTCATTCCGGTGCGGGC
>JAFWRV010000179.1 GCA_017519685.1 Clostridia bacterium | reverse complement strand
TCCGCCGAACATTACCGGTCAGTTACATATGGGCCACGCGCTCGACAATACTCTCCAGGATATTCTTATCCGCTGGAAGAGAATGCAGGGCTATGACGCTCTGTGGCTACCCGGTACGGATCACGCTTCAATTGCGACCGAGGCAAAAATAGTTGAGGCAATGAAGAAGGAAGGTCTAACCAAAGAGGACATCGGCAGAGAGGCGTTCCTTGAAAGAGCGTGGGAATGGAAAAGAACTTACGGCGGCAGGATTATTCAGCAGCTCAAAAAGATGGGCTCCTCCTGCGACTGGGAGAGAGAAAGATTCACTCTTGACGAAGGATGCAGCAAAGCTGTTCTTGAGGTTTTCTGCAGACTTTATGAAAAAGGTCTTATTTACCGCGGTGAGAGAATAATCAACTGGTGCCCTCATTGTCTGACTTCAATCTCGGACGCCGAAGTTGAGTATGAGGATCAGCCCGGTCATTTCTGGCATCTTCGCTATCCGTTCAAGGACGGAAGCGGATATCTTGAACTTGCGACGACAAGACCCGAAACATTGCTCGGCGATACAGCGGTTGCGGTAAATCCCGAGGATGAAAGGTATAAGGATATGGTCGGAAAGACCGTTATTCTTCCGATTGTTCACAGAGAAATACCCGTTATTGCCGATAATTATGTTGAAATGGAATTCGGAACCGGTGTTGTTAAAATCACTCCGGCGCATGACCCGAACGACTTTGAGGTCGGTCTTCGTCACAATCTTCCCGTTATCAACGTGATGACCGACGACGCTAAGATTACCGACGATTATCCCGCTTACGCAGGAATGGACAGGTATGAAGCGCGCAAAGCAATTGTAAAGGATCTCGATGCCGAGGGCGCACTCGTTAAAATCGAAGATTACAGTCATAATGTCGGCACTTGCTACCGCTGTCACACAACAGTTGAACCGAGAGTTTCCAAACAGTGGTTTGTTAAAATGGAACCTCTCGCGGGCCCTGCAATTGAGTGCGTAAGAAGCGGAAAAACAAGATTTGTTCCCGACAGATTTGATAAGACTTATTATCATTGGATGGAAAACATCAAGGATTGGTGTATTTCCCGTCAGCTTTGGTGGGGTCACAGAATTCCCGCGTATTATTGTGATGACTGCGGTGAGGTTATTGTTTCCCGTACCGCTCCCGATTGCTGCCCGAAATGCGGAGGAAAAGTCACACAGGATCCCGATACCCTCGATACATGGTTTTCATCCGCTCTCTGGCCGTTCTCAACACTCGGCTGGCCGGATAAGACTCCGGAACTTGAGCATTATTTCCCGACGAATACACTTGTTACCGGATACGATATTATTTTCTTCTGGGTTGCAAGAATGATATTCTCATCAGTGGAGCATATGGGCTCTCAGCCGTTTGACACGGTATTTATTCACGGCATTGTCAGGGATGAGCTCGGCAGAAAAATGTCCAAGTCACTCGGTAACGGTATTGATCCGCTCATTGAAATTGAAAAATACGGCGCGGACGCTTTGAGATTTACTCTTGCGACAGGCAACAGCCCCGGAAACGATATGAGATATTCCGACAGCAAGGTTAAAGCCAGCCGTAATTTTGCGAATAAACTCTGGAACGCCTCAAGATTCATTCTTATGAATATCGGCGATGATACGCCGTGCGAGCTTCCTTCCGAGCTTTCACTCGAAGATAAATGGGTTATCAGTCTGTTCAATACTCTCGTCAAGGAAGTTACGGATAATCTTGAAAAGTTTGAGCTGGGTATGGCAGTTTCAAAGCTTTATGACTTTATCTGGGATATTTTCTGCGACTGGTATATTGAACTTGCTAAAATCCGCCTTCAGTCTGAAGGCAAGGAATCCGCTTATGTCAAGCAGGTGCTCGTATGGGTTATGAGCAATACGCTTAAACTTCTTCATCCGTTTATGCCTTTCATTACCGAAGAAATATGGCAGACCTTGCCTCACGAGGGTGAGTCTATTATGATTTCCGATTGGCCTGTTTATGATAATAATCATTCATTCTCGGATGAAGAAACTGAAATGAACAGGATTATAACAGCAATCAGAGCGATTCGTAACAGAAGGGCTGAAATGAATGTCGCTCCTTCAAGAAAAGCGAAAGTTTATATAGCGACTGCTTATAAAGACACATTTGAAAAAGCCGGCATATTTATGTCCAGACTCGCAAGCGCTTCCGAGACAATTGTCGGTGACAGCTTTGATATTGAAGGATCTGTCTGTATTGTTACAGAAGACGCAAAGCTTTATATTCCGATGGGCGACCTTGTTGACTTTGAGCAGGAAAAAGCACGTCTGACAAAGGAACTTGAAAAAACACAGAAGGACCTTGATTTTGTCAATAACAAGCTTAATAACGCAAACTTCGTCGCGAAAGCTCCCGCTGATGTTGTTGCCGCCCAGAAAGAAGCGGCAGCGAAATATTTGGAAAAGATTGCGATGCTTAAGGAAAGCATAGAAAAATTAGGATAAGTTCAGAAGAGCCCGGCTTTGTCCGGGCTCAAATACAGAAATATGAAATATAACGAAGCATTGGAATATATTCACTCACTTGAAAGGTTCGGTATCAGACCGGGCCTTGAAAGAATTGAGCGGATTTGCGATTTAGCCGGTAATCCTCAAGACAGTCTCAGGTTTATTCATGTCGCCGGTACAAACGGAAAGGGCTCGGCGTCAACGGTTGCCGCTTCGATTCTGACCGAAAGCGGATATAAGACCGGTCTTTTTACTTCGCCTTATGTTACGGATTTCAGAGAAAGAATTATGATTGACGGTGAAATGGCCGATCCGGATTTACTGACCGAATGTATTGAAGAGATTAAATCAATAACGGATAAATATGAAATTCCGGCAACTGAGTTTGAGTTTATTACGGCGGCTGCTTTTCTTTATTATAAAAAAGGCAATTGTGATTATGTCGTTCTTGAAGTCGGGCTCGGCGGAAGATTTGACGCCACAAATATTATTAAATCACCGGAAGCTGCAATGATAATGTCGATTTCCTTTGATCACATTGCCGTACTCGGAAACACTATTGAGAAAATAGCGTTTGAAAAATGCGGTATAATCAAAGAGAAATCCAAAGTAATCTCATATCCTTTGCAAAGGGATGACGCTCTTGAGGTTATCAGAAGTACCTGCAATTCAAAACAAGCGGAGCTGATTATTCCCGACCTTTCCGGTTTGAAAATAACAAAACGAAGAATTGACGGCACGGAATTCAGTTACAAAGGAATTGACTTTAATCTTCATCTTGCCGGAGATCATATAGTTTACAATGCGATTACCGCCATTGAAGCAGTTCTCGCTGTTATACCGGACATAGATTATGAATTTATATCAAGCGGCGTTTCCAAAGTAAAAATGCCCGCCAGAACCGAGGTTCTGGGATATGAACCGACAATCATTCTTGACGGAGGCCATAATGAAGACTGCGCAAAAGCGTTGAGAAAGTATATTGATGACTTTCTCGGCAGCAGAAAAATCATTATGGTTTCGTCTCTTATGAATGATAAAGAATATGATAAATATCTTGAAATTCTGCTTCCGGCGGTTAATAAATTCATCGCCGCGAAAGCCGATGTACCCAGGGCGGCTGAAGTATACGACCTGATAAGCTCGGCATTAAAATACTGCAATAACTGTATTCCGGTTCCCGATCCGATTGATGCCGTTAACAAAGCATTAGACGAAGCAGGGAATGATGACGCTGTTATTGTGTGCGGATCTTTCTATCTTGCCGGCGAGGTCAGAAATCATTTGATTGAGAGGATAAATAATCGTGGTTAAAAATATTTCAGACGGTGTATATCCGACAATGCTTACTCCGTTTACCGGCGATAACAAAATTGACTATAACGGTGTTTTGCAGCTCCTTGAGTTTTACAGTAACGCCGGCTGTGAAGGAGTTTTTGCAATTTGTCAGTCCAGCGAAATTTTCTTTCTCAGTTTTGAAGAACGGCTCGAGCTTCTTAAATTTATTATGAAAAACCTGCCGAAAGGAATGAATATAGTCGCTTCCGGACATACCGCCGACAGTCTTGACAGACAGATTTATGAGGCCAAGGCGTTTATTGATACCGGAATAGATGCCTATGTATTCATCGCGAACAGATTCGCGCACGAGGATGAGTCGGACGGCGTTTTTCTCAATAACTATGAAAAGGCAGTGAATTCCATTCCCGAAACCGGATTCGGAATATATGAGTGTCCTTATCCTTATAAACGTGTTATGAAGCCGGAAACGTTAAAGAAATGCTGTGAAATCAGCAATCTTATGTTTATTAAGGATACATGCTGTCATATTGAAGAAATCAGAGCTAAACTAAAAGCAACCGAAGGAACCGGTCTGAAAATATTCAACGCCAACGGAGCGACTTTGTTTGAATCGCTGCTTGCCGGATGCTCGGGATATTCCGGAGTAATGGCTAATTTTCATCCCGAATTCTATGTCTGGCTTTGCAAAAACTATAAATCTCAGCCGGAAAAAGCGAAAGCAATTGCGGATTTTCTTTCTTTTGCTTCGGTCACCGAGCTTCAGCAGTATCCCGTCAATGCCAAATATCATCTTAAGCTGATGGGAATGGATATTGATACTTTATGCAGGTCAAGGGATAATTCCTGCTTTACTGAGAGCAATGAAAAGGAAATCAAAGCAATGCTGAATACAGAAAGATATCTGAAAAAAGTATTCAATATATGATTTTGTATAAAAATCTTCCCGATTATTCTCTTTTTATATTGATTTTTACTATTATTTATGATAATATAAATTGAAATTCATCCAATTTAAGGAGGTCAATTTATGGCACAGAAAAAAACAGTATTTCTTACCGGTGCTTCCGGTAACATGGGTCATCACAGTTTTCTTGAGTTTATCAAGCATAAGGATCAGTATAATATTACCGTTCTTCTTCGTGACAGCGAAAAGAACAGGAAATTATTCGATCAGTACCTTAACGATCCTTCAGTAAGAATCGTTTGGGGCGATCTCAAGAAATATGAAGATGTTGCCAAATGCGTTGAGGGTGCTGATTATGTTCTTCACGTCGGCGGAATGGTTTCTCCTTCAGCAGACTATTATCCCACAAGAACACTTAACACCAACACCACTGCCGCCAGAAATATTGTTGAAGCGGTCAAGGCTCAGCCGAATCCGGATGCTGTTAAAGTCGTTTATATCGGAACAGTTGCCGAAACCGGTGACAGAAACGCTCCGATACACTGGGCAAGAACAGGCGACCCGATAAAAATTTCAATTTATGACCACTATGCCATTTCCAAGACTATTGCAGAAGAAATTTTCGCCGACAGCGGACTTAAATACTGGGTATCTCTCAGACAGTCCGGTATTCTTTACGGAGAAATCCTTAAGAATATCGATCCCATTATGTTCCATGTTCCCATCAACGGCGTTCTTGAATGGGCAACCGTTGAAGACAGCGCAAGACTGATGGTAAATGTTTGCGGCGATGATATTCCCGATGAATTCTGGAGAAGATTCTATAATATCGGTTCCGGTGAAGAATACAGACTTACCAATTATGAGTTTGAAGAGCTTCTTCTCGGTACACTCGGTATCGGTTCGCCCAAGAAACTCTTCCAGCCCAACTGGTTTATTACCCGCAACTTCCACGGCCAGTGGTATTATGACGGCGATGAACTTGAGAAATATTGCCATTTCAGAGCCAATATTCCAGTTAAGGATTATTTCAAGTCACTTCTTGATACCGTTGCTTCTTATTATAAACTCTCGTTTCTTGCCAAGCCGTTTGCCGGCGTTCTCAAGAACACCATGATGAAATCTCTTGCTTATAAAGAGATTTACGGTACTCAGTGGTGGATTGAAAATCAGATTCCCGAAAGAATTTCCGCTTATTACGGCACTATGGAGCAGTATAACGCGATTCCTAAAAAATGGGATGATTTCAAAATCGTTATTCCTTCCAAGAAAACCACATCCAGCGATGTTGTCATTCTCGAGCACGGTTACGATGAGAGCAAGCCTGTTTCTGAGATTACTCTTGAAGATCTCAAAAAGGCAGCTGCTTTCCGCGGCGGCGAATGTCTTGCCACAGAAGCTGAATATGTTGATTTCTATACTCCCATTAAATGGAAGAGCGCCAGAGGCAATGAGTTTATGATGAGCGCCAATCTTGTTCTCAAAGGCGGTCACTGGTGCCCCGCGGAGCTTCCCGGAAATTCGGAAGGCAAGAAGTTCTTATGGGATTATGATACCGAGGCATCCATTAACCCGTTCTTTGCTCAGGTTTGGTATCCTCTTCATGACAAGAACGAACACAATGTTTATACTGAAGCAATTTTCAAGGGCTTTGAAGGCTTCAAAGATTGATCACAAGTCAAATTATAATTCATTAAAGGCAGAGGATCATACCTCTGCCTTTATGCAAATGAGTAGATATATATGAGCGGTAAAAAGAAAATTGTCAGATCTGCTTTTTGTGTTGTATTTATTCTTCTTTTGATGTTGAATTTTACTTCCTGCAAAAAAAGCGAATCTGAAAAAATTAAATCTCTCAATGTCGGTACAGTCGGCATAACGGGTAATTTCAATCCTTTCTTTGCCGAATCCGAAGGAGACCTGAAAGTTATCAATCAGGTTTTCCGTTCTGTACAGAGACGGAATTCAAACAATAAGCTTGTCAATTCCGCGGGCAGTATATCCTATGAACTTATCGGTGATAAGCAGGTTAAATATACTGTTACCATCAGAAATGACCTTTATTTTTCCGATGGCTCAAATGTTGATATTGATGATGTAATATTCTTCTACTACTTTATTTCCGAT
>JAFWRV010000178.1 GCA_017519685.1 Clostridia bacterium | reverse complement strand
TTTCACTCTGCGGCAGAAACGATAAAATGACCTGCGTTTCAATGGGAAACCCTCACTGCGTGATATTTACGGAAGATATAGATTCTCTTGAGCTTGAAAAAATAGGCCCGTACTATGAGAACTATGAAAAATTCCCCGAAAGAATCAATACCGAATTTGTTGAATATATTGATTCGCGCACTCTTAAAATGAGAGTATGGGAAAGAGGAAGCGGAGAAACGCTTGCCTGCGGAACCGGCGCCTGCGCCACGGTTTCCGCCGCTGTCAGAACAGGCAGATGTCCCGCGGATGAATTCATAGAGGTTCGTCTTCTCGGCGGTGTTCTTAAAGTTAAATATCAGTCTGACGGTACCGTTATCATGAAAGGTCCCGCGGCATTTTCATTTGAAGGAGAGGTATAATTATATGGCACACATCAACGCAAATTATCTTAATATCAAAGAAAGCTACCTGTTTTCCGAAGTAGCCAACAGAGCGAATAAGTATAAAGCGGAAAATCCCGGAGCCGACGTTATCAGACTCGGTATAGGCGATGTAACAAGACCGCTCTGTCCGGCTGTTATTGAAGCGCTTCACTCGGCGGTAAACGATATGTCCGAAACCGAGACTTTCAAGGGCTACGGCCCCGAGCAGGGTTACGGATTTTTAAAAGAGTCGCTCAGGGCTTACTATGCCGAAAAGGGTGTTGAGCTTGATATTGATGAAATATTTGTTTCCGACGGAGCGAAAAGCGATCTCGGAAATATTCTCGATATTTTTTCAAAGGATAATGTTGTTCTTGTTCCCGACCCCGTATATCCCGTCTATGTCGATACAAACATTATGGACGGAAGAAAGATTGTTTATCTCAGCGCTAATGAGAGCAATAATTTCCTCCCTCTGCCCGATGAAAATATCAAAGCTGATCTGATTTATATCTGCTCTCCCAATAATCCGACCGGAGCGTGCTATAACCGTGAGCAGCTTACGCAGTGGGTGGCTTATGCCCGTAAAAACAATTCCGTAATTCTCTATGACGCGGCTTATGAGTGCTTTGTTTCCGATGATTCCCTTCCCCGCAGTATTTATGAAATTGAGGGAGCGAAAGAGTGCGCGATAGAATTTTGCTCTTTCTCAAAGACTGCAGGATTTACCGGAACAAGATGCGGATACACGGTAGTGCCGTTTGCACTTGAAAGAGACGGTCATAAGCTCAATAAATTCTGGCTTCGCAGACAGACCACTAAATTCAACGGTGTTTCTTATATCGTTCAGAAAGCCGCTGCCGCTGTATTTACCGAAGAAGGCAAAAAACAGATTTATGAAAATATAAATTATTATAAAGAAAACGCAAAGACCATTACCGATACTCTTGACCGCCTCGGAATCTGGTATTGCGGCGGCAAGCATTCGCCTTATATCTGGTTCAGATGCCCGGATAATATGGGTTCCTGGGAGTTTTTTGACGCGCTTCTTTCAAAGGCAAACGTTGTCGGCACTCCCGGAGAGGGATTCGGTGAAAACGGCAAGGGATATTTCCGCCTTACTTCCTTCTCAACTCACGAAAACACAAAAGAGGCGATGAAACGCTTTGAAAAAGCGTTCGGAAATAATGGTTAATTCAAAAAAAGAGAACAAAATTATATTTATCTGCTGGCTGGCTTACGTAGTTGCCTACGTAGGCCGCCTGAACTACAATGCGTCTATTGTCGCCATTATCAGCGATATGGGAATCACAAAGGCGGCTGCCGGCCTTGTCGGCTCATTTTTCTTTTTTGCTTACGGCATAGGTCAGTTTGTAAACGGCATTATGTCAAAGCATTATAACAGCAGACTGATGGTGTTTCTTTCGCTGTTTATCTCCGCCTGTCTTAACATCATTATGCCTATGTGCGGCAGTATTTCGGCGATGAAGTATATCTGGCTTTTAAACGGCGCGGTACAGTCTGTTCTGTGGAGTACGTTGCTTAAAACCATATCCGAGTTTATTTCCGATAAAAAAATGCCTACGGCAATTATGATTATGAGCACTCCGAACACATTCGGAACTTTTATCGTTTACGGCCTTTCGGCGTTGATGGTCAGAACGGCGACCTGGAGAGTAACATTCTACATCGCGGCGGGTATGCTGTTTATAACGGCTTTTGTCTGGTACTTTATTTACGGCAATGATAAACCGCAGATTGTTCTTGAAAAGAGTTCTTCATCCGGTTCCCGGTCAAAATACGGGACCGCGCTTGTTTTAAGTATGGCTGTTATTGCCTTTGCCGGAATTGCAAACGGATTTATCAAAGACGGTATCAATACCTGGGTTCCCAATGTCCTCTATGAGGAGTTCGGCGTTTCACAGTCACTGTCAATACTGCTGACATTGCTTCTGCCGCTTGTGGCTACTCTCAGCGCCGGAGTAATCAAAAAGATTCACGAGCACATTGAGTCGCATTCGGGAATGAACTCCCTTCTTTTCGCGGTTTCCGCGGTGCTCTGCGGCGGAATTATGTTATTCCTCAGAATCAAGAGCATAGTTTTCATTATGGCTTGCTTTATTATCGCTTCAGCCGTAATGGCAATGATCAACAATGTTATTACGAGTATGTTTCCGCTTGACAGACGTTATCTTCTCGGCTCCGGTTTTGCCGGCGGACTGCTCAACACCTTCTGTTATGTCGGTTCAACGATTACTTCGTATTCTCTCGGCGCCGTGTCGCAAAGAAGCGGCTGGAACAGCGTTTTCGTGATTATGCTTGTTGTAAGTCTGGCGGCGTTTGCGGTTTCGGCAGTCGGCACGGGATTTGATAAAAAATTAAGCAAAGCAGGTATTATAAATGAACAATAAAGTTATTCTTTCGGCTCATACAGTCAGAAAAAGCACCTTTTATAACGCAAAGGACCCTGCTGTTCCCGGGGAGCTTTTTACCGTTAATCCGGTTAAGCCGGATCTCACCGGATTCGCTTATCCTCTCCCTTCGAAAAAGCAGGATTATACCTGCTGCGCGCAGGGAGGCGGCGTATTCTGGTACGGCGCGTCAACCGGTCTCACGAGATATGAGCCGGGCGCGAAGCATGATTTCAATAAAGTTCAGTTCTTTTCAGCGGAGAGGGATCTTTATGACAACAATGTTAAATCCCTGCTCGCGGATGGCAGAAATGTCTGGGTGCTGACGGATGATGGCGTTGTATATATTGAGGAGGTTTCGGTAACTCCGGAAAAACTCAGCGCGATCCTGCTTGAGGAAACTCTCAGGGTTGTTGACCGCCACGGAATGGTCAGTCAGAGGTGGCTCAGGGAGAGCAGGAATATTGACTCCTTTGTTCACGACGGACATTCCGATAATGACGGCGGCTTCACAGCGCTTTTCAATCTCGGAGAGGTATTCCGCTATGCCGTTTTAAAAAGAGAGCGCGGAGCGGATGACCCCGAAACATTAAAGGCAAAAGCCGTAGCCACAAGGGCTCTTGAGGCGGTGCTTCTGCTCGCTCATGTTCACGGCAGGGGAAACGGCTTTGTCGCGAGAAGTTATTCCGTTACCGGTGAGCGTATTCCGGATGACGGTTTGTTTTTCAAAAGAAACGGCGATTACGCTTACTGTATTGAAACAAATGAATCCAGAAGCAGGGGATGCTGCGGCTATAAAGTCGGCTGTTCAGCGCCCATACCGGAAAGACTGCGTCATCTTTTTACCGATGAGGGATTTACTGAAGATGATATAACTTATAAAGGTGATACAAGCAGCGATGAGATAACTCTTGAATTTCTTGATCTGCTGTTTGCTCACGATTATCTGACCTGTGACGACCCCGAGCTTGACGGGATTCTTGTCGATACCGTCAAAGCGATAATGAACCATATTATCGACAACGGCTTCCGTCTTGTCGATTATTCCGGTAAAGAAACGACCTGGGCAAAATGGTATGAAGATTATTTCAATTCCGAGATGGGTTATGTTGACGGCGCGCTGAACGCCGCCGAACTGCTGTTTTATCTCAAAGCGACAATGCATATAACCGGAGAGAGCGGCAAATGGCAGGAAACATACGATTACCTTGTTAATGAAAAAGGATATGCCGATCTTTCGGAAAAGCACAGAGACCGCTTTTATCAGATGGCTATTCTTCAGAATTTCACTACGCCTGAGGATATTATGTTCGGCGATCACACCCTTGCAAGCGCATCTTTTCTCGGACTATGTATTCTCGAAAAGGATGAAACCCTTCTGCAAAAGTACAGAAACGGATTTGAAAGCTGGCGTTTCAGTCTGGACCGTGAGGATTCGCCCTATTATGATTTTATGTACGCCGTTGCCTGCCCCGACGCTGAGATAAATACCGAGTACGCCAAGGAATTCTTTTACCGCACAAATCTCAGCCGCCTTGCCGCGGGCGTATCGCTTATAGGAAGACACGATATACCCGTAATGGATCTCAGTGACGGTTACAGACAGATTTCCTGCAAGCTTCCGCCGGACGAAAGATTTATCGCGAAGCTTGACAGGGATCCGCGCCGCTATGTCGATGAAGACAGCGGCGGCACAATGTGTGTCGAAACATGCTGTACGTTTACTCTCGCGTACTGGTTCGGAAGATTTTTCGGAATAATCGTTGAAGGAGACAGCAAATGAAAAATGAAATTCATCTCATAGGTAACGCTCATCTTGACCCCACCTGGCTCTGGAGATGGCAGGAGGGATGCGGTGAAGTGCTTCAGACCTTCCGCTCGGCAGTTGACCGTCTGAAGGAATATGAAGACTTTGTTTTCACTTGTTCATCGGCTTGCTACTACAAGTGGGTTGAGGATATTGACCCCGAATTGTTTGAGGAAATCCGCGAGCTTGTCAAAGCCGGCAGATGGGTTCCCGTCAACGGCTGGTGGCTTCAGCCGGATTGCAATATGCCGGACGCAGAGAGTTTCGCGCGCCAGGCGCTTTACAGCCAGCTTTATTATTTTGAAAAATTCGGCAAAATCTGCCGTACAGGTTATAACGTGGATTCGTTCGGTCATAACGCTATGCTGCCTCAGCTTCTGACAAAAGGCGGCATGAGATGTTATGTTATGATGAGACCGAACGCGAGCGAAAATCCCGATATGCCCGAAGGATTGTTCTGGTGGGATTCCGCCGACGGTTCAAGAGTGCTGACATACCGTATTCCGACGGGTTACGCGGAAAACGGCAGGAAAGCGCTTGACAGGTCAATAAGCGAGATTTCCGCCATGGCCGATAAGAGCGGCAACGGAATGATGCTCTTTTACGGAGTCGGCAATCACGGCGGCGGACCTACAAAGGGCGACATCGAATATCTTCGTTCACTTATGGCTGACGGCGCCGAGGAGCTTAAATTCTCTTCGCCCGATGAATACTTTTTGAAGCAGTGTCAGATGATACTGGATATACCTGTCTGGGCTGATGAAATGCAGCATCACGCAAGCGGCTGCTATTCCGCAACATCACTTATCAAGCAGCTTAACAGACAGACTGAAACGGCTCTGATAAATGCCGAAAAATGGAATTCGGTTGCCTGCGCCGGTTACGGATTAAAGAAGTCATCAAAGAAATTCAAAAAAGCGTGGCTTAAGGTCTGCTATAATCAGTTTCATGATATTCTGTGCGGATGTTCAATCCGTGAGGCGTATGATGACGCGAGAGATCAGATGGGTTACGCGAAGAGTATTGCCGCAGATGAGGAGAATAAAGCCCTTCTCAGAATAACAGGAAAAATAGACACGTGGATTGACGGCGTTTCGGATACTGTATTCTGTAACGAGCGCCATCATTTCGGCAATCATAAATATCCGCGTCCCGTTGCTGTTTTCAATCCGCTCGGAAGAGAAATTAAGACAACTGTCAGGACTTATCACCCGTCCGCAAAGGTGACGGACAGCGATGGCAATCCTGTGCAGTTTTCAAATGTCCGTTCATCCCGCTCAAACGATTCACATAAGGACACCGTTTTTAAGGCTGATATTCCCGCCCTCGGTTACAGAGTATATAATCTGTGGTTTGAGGACGCTCCCGTTGAAAAAGAAAATCCCATGTCGGATATCGCGGCGGGGGAGTATTTCCTTGAAAACAGCGTATTGAAAGCCGTCTTTGATAAATCAACAGGAGCAATCTGTTCGCTTGTGACTAAAGCCGACGGCAGAGAGCATATCTGCGGCGGTTCATTCATTCCGACGGTTATAGACAACTCAAAGCCGGACACCTGGGCGCACAATATATTCAGATTTCACGATATTCTCGGCACAATGAATCTCGATTCAATTGAGGTTGTTGAAAGTGACGGAGCAAGGGGAGTAATCAGAACCCGCCATACATACGGAAAATCTTATCTTTCTCAGGATTTTATTCTTGATTCGGATTCCGAAATGATAAGGGTGAAGGCAAGAATACTCTGGCAGGAACCGCTTACGATGCTCAAAATGCCAGTTACAATCCCCGGAGATAACCCAGTATCTACCTATGAAATACTCGGCGGCTTTATTAAACGCTCGTGTAACGGCGAGGAAGAGCCGGCATTGACCTGGGGTGATATCACAGCGGATGACAGCGGAGTGGCTCTTATCAGCGACGCGAAATACAGCTATGACTGCCCCGGCAACACTCTTCGGCTTACAATGCTCAGAAACTCGATTTTTGCCGACCATTATTCAGACAGACCCGCCGCGGATTTTTCTTACTGCGATGAAGGCCTTCAGAGATTTGAATACGGTATCTATCCACACAGTTCTTCCGCGGAAAAGAGCAAAGTGCAGTATTATGCCGATATCCTGAATAATAAACCTGTTGCCGTTCCCGTCGGTTACCACAGGGGAACTCAGCCGAAAGCCAGGTCGTTTATCAGCATTGACAGGAATAATATCCGCCTTTGCGCGTTTAAACTCTGTGAAGACGGCTCGGGTGATTATATCATCAGACTGCGTGAAACAGCAGGGGAAAGGTGCCACGCGGCAATTGTCTGCGATATTATCAATGCGGGATTTTACGCTGACTTTGAAAGCATGGAAATCAAAACCTTCCGTATTGATTCAGACGGCTGTGTCAAGGAAACCGATTTCCTTGAAGGAATAATAAGGTAATATATTATAAATATATTTATATATATTGCCCGATTTTAAAACCGATATTATAAACTGAAATCAAAAAATCAGCCCCCGGTACCGACGGTACCGGGGGCATAAGTTTTGCCTTCAGCAATTATTTGTCAATGATTGTATTAATTCTGAAGAGAGTTTTGAAGAAATAAGCAATCATTCTGAAGAATGATGAAGCAGTGGAAACATCCTGACTCCTGTAAACATTGGATTGATTAACAAACTTCGGTGTGTTTCCGGCGTCATCAACTATCTGAACAGATACTGTTGCATTGCCCTTGCCTGTCGCTCTGACATCGCAGTATGAATTATCATTGGAAGGAATGATTGTTACTCCGTCGCCTGTCATTGTCCATTTGAGACTGTAACCTTTAGGAAGCGGCTTGCTCACTTCTGCGTAAAGTCTGAGTGTATGACCGTAAGGAATAATGGTTGTGGAAGGTTTTCTGATTGAAAGTCTGATGTTTTTGAAGAGATAGCTGTTATATGCATTTGAATCAAAAAGTTCATTACATCTGTCACAGTAGCCGTCGCTGTTTTCGTCTATATGACCGAGTTTATCAATAACTTTTTTATCATTGCATCTTGAGCAGACTATTTCACC
>JAFWRV010000177.1 GCA_017519685.1 Clostridia bacterium | reverse complement strand
GTTTTCAAAAGGAACGACAACCGGCTCAAGGTCATAATTATGCTCGTGAAAGTTATGACGCTTTCCCATTTCCGGAGTTATTCCGTAATGCTCATAGCAGGTCGCGAACGATATTTCAAGCAGCGACTGCGCCAGGGCGGTATCAACTTCAATACCGTACTCGTCCGCCATCATCTCAAACGCCTTGGCAATGTGCGGGTAGCTGTCAAACAGCATACCGTCAAAATCCCACAGGTAGTTTTTCATTATCAATATCCGTCGGGATTTGCCGACTGCCAGCGCCAGGAATCCTCGCACATTTCTTTAAGACCTCTTGTTGCTTTCCAGCCGAGTTCCTTTTCCGCCTTTGAGGGGTCGGAATAGCAGGTCGCGATGTCGCCGGGGCGGCGGGGAGCGATAACATATTTAATCTCTTTGCCGCTGGCTTCGGAGAAGGCTTTTACAACATCAAGAACGCTGTAACCGATTCCGGTGCCGAGGTTGTAGGTCGAGCATCCCTGTCCGCCGAGAACTTTTTCAACCGCTTTGATATGACCGAGGGCGAGGTCAACAACGTGAATATAATCGCGCACGCCCGTTCCGTCGGGGGTCGGATAGTCGTTGCCGTTTACATTGAGGTGGTCAAGCTTGCCGACGGCAACCTGCGCCACATAAGGAACAAGATTGTTGGGAATACCTTTGGGATCCTCGCCTATTTTTCCGCTCTTGTGCGCGCCGATTGGATTGAAATAGCGGAGCAGACAGACGCTCCAGGTGTTGTCCGAGGCGTATGTGTCGCGGAGAATACGCTCAATATAGAGTTTGGTCGTGCCGTAGGGGTTTGTCGTTTTTCCTTCGGGCATATCCTCTCTGAGCGGTGAGGGATTTTCACTGCCGTAAACGGTGGCGGATGAGCTGAAAACTATTTTTTTGCATCCCGCCGCGGCCATCGCTTCAAGCAGCGTAACGCTGCCGCCGATGTTGTTATCATAATAGGAGAGGGGATCGCTGATGCTTTCGGGAACACATTTGAGACCGGCAAAATGAATGACGGCGTCAATCTTGTTTTCCGAGAATATTTTATCGAGTCCGGCTCTGTCACGGATATCGGTATCATAAAATACAGTCTTTTTGCCCGTGATTTCCTCAACTCTTCTGAGACTTTCCTTTTTGCTGTTAACGAGATTGTCAATTACGATTACATCGTAACCCGCGTTGAGAAGCTCAACACATGTGTGTGAACCGATGTAACCGGCGCCGCCTGTGACGAGAATTGCCATATTATCGCTCCTTCTATTGCTTTTATGAAAGTATTATATTATAATATAATCGAAAATTCAACATAAAGAATTCACAATAATTTTATTACATTAATAATTTTTTTGACGAAATGTGAGGAAGACGCGGGATGTACAATCTTACGGATATTGAAAGCGTAATGCCGTTGATGAAGAAAAACGGGTTTAATTTTTCAAAGAATCTCGGTCAGAATTTTATTATCGACCCCGGTGTCTGCCCGGAAATGGCGGAGCGCAGCGGCATTGACCGTGAAAGCGCGGTGCTTGAAATCGGGCCGGGTATAGGCGTGCTGACCGCCGAGCTTGCGAAGCGGGCAAAAAAGGTGCTGTGTATTGAGCTGGACAAACGCCTTCTGCCGGTGCTCGCCGAAACGCTTAAAGATTTTGACAATGTGGAAGTTGTCAATGCCGACGTAATGAAACTCGATCTCGGGAAACTGATAGAGGAAAAATTCGGCGATACCGATGTATATGTCTGCGCAAATCTTCCTTATTACATAACTTCTCCGGTTATAATGAAACTGCTTGAAAGCCGCCTTCCCGTCAAAGCCATTACCGTAATGGTCCAGAAGGAAGCTGCGGACAGAATCTGCGCTCCGGTCGGAAGCCGTGACTCCGGAGCGATTACGGTTGCCGTGAATTATTACGCGCAAACGGAGAAACTTTTTGACGTGCCTTCCGAATCCTTTATGCCGTCCCCGAAGGTTGACAGCAGCGTTATACGTATGAATATCAGAGAAAAGCCGCCCGTGGAAATAAAGGACGAAGAATTCTTCTTTTCAGTTGTAAAAGCGGCGTTCGGTCAGAGAAGAAAGACGGCGCTCAATTCCCTCTCGTCGGGGCTTGGCATTTCCAAGCAGACTGTGGAGCAGGCGCTTGTAAACTGCGGATTTGATACCAATGTCAGAGCGGAAACAATGACAATGGATAAACTCGCGGAAATCTGTAATTGTCTTTTCAAAAAATAAACTGTCGGCAATACGGACAATTTTATTGACAAAATTCAGCCGTTGTGCTAATATTCCACTTGATGATAGAGGCGCAGAAATCATAAGTATTTCCGGAATTCAGGGGAAAACGAGCCGGAGAAAAAGGGATTTTTGCCGAGACTTCCTTATATTGACCCCGGTGTAATGTTGTCGGGCCGTTGCAGAATATGTAACGGACTGTCACGGTTGTGGAGAGCTATCTGACAAAAATATCAGTGATGGTTTTTATCGGCTCCGTAACCGTTACGGAGTCGATTATTATTTTTAAGGAGATACGAAAATGAGAAGAAGAAAAATTGCTCTGCTCGCTGTTCTGACGGTTATCGCAATTGCTTTTTCGGTATTTGCAACAACCGCTTTCGCAGATGAAGTACTGATCGCCCCCGCTCCCGATTCATCTTCCGCTTTCACAATCGGTGAAGGTGAAGACGCGGTTGATTACGACCTCGAAGACGGGGACTCCGCGCTTGCTTATGTTGAGAGTTACGCGGATAACCTCAGCAGTGACGAGAACTTTAAAAGCCATATCGACACAGCGCTTGCCAAGGTGCGCGAATCGGTAGGCAGCTATGCGACATTCCTTTCGCTCCTTCCTCCGATTATCGCGATTCTGCTCGCTCTTATCACCAAGGAAGTTTATTCCTCGCTGATTATCGGTGTCATTGTCGGTGCCGTTATTTATTCCGGCGGCAACTTTGAAGG
>JAFWRV010000176.1 GCA_017519685.1 Clostridia bacterium | reverse complement strand
CCTTCTTCCAGATGGAGGGTATAATGGTCGATAAGGATATTTCTATTTCAAACCTTATTTATTTCATGAAAACCATGCTTTCCGAGGTTTTCCAGAAGGACATAACCGTCCGTCTCAGACCCGGCTTTTTCCCGTTCGTTGAGCCCGGATTTGAACTTGACATTCAGTGCCTTATCTGCGGCGGAGAGGGCTGCTCTTCCTGTAAGGACAGCGGCTGGCTTGAACTCTGTCCCTGCGGAATGATTCATCCCAATGTGCTAACGGCGGCAGGTATTGACCCCGAGCAATACACCGGTTTTGCTTTCGGACTCGGTCTTACCAGACTTGCTATGATGAAATACGAAGTCGGGGATATTCGCGTGTTCAACAGCGGCAATCTCAAGTCGCTGTCACAGTTTACCGACAAGTCATTTTTCGATCCCGACAGTATCAAGGAGGCGTAACAGATGTTTGTATCAATAAACTGGATTAAAGATTATGTTGACCTCGAAGGCGTTGATATATTCAAGCTGATTAATCAGTTTACTCTTGCAACCGCCGAGGTTGAGGATGTCTATGTCAAAGGCGCCGATATTGAGAATGTTGTTGTCGGTGAAATCCTGACTGTTGAGAATCATCCCGAGTCAAAGAAGCTTCATCTCCTGACCGTTGACGCCGGTTCAAAAGTCTGCAAAATAGTCTGCGGCGCTCCCAATGTCAGAGTAGGTATGAAGACCGCTCTCGCAGTCGCTCCCGCAAAGGTATGCGGTGTCGATATCAAAGTATCCACCGTTGGCGGCTATGAATCCGAGGGTATGTGCTGCTCCGCAAAGGAACTCGGCATCAGCGATGACCACAGCGGTATTATGGATATAAAAGAGAATGTCGCAAACGGTACCGATATAAAATCCGTTTACCCGATTGATGACATTATTTTTGAGGTTGATAACAAATCCCTCACCAACCGTCCCGACCTTTGGGGACATTACGGTATAGCCAGGGAAATTGCCGCTCTTACCGGCAGAGAACTGAAGCCGCTTAAACTCGGCGACCTCTCCTATGACGGCGATTATGAAGTTCCCGTAACAATCGGCAGGGAGGACCTCGTTTACCGTTATACCGCGCTTAAAATGGACAATATTTCCGTCAATGAAAGTCCCGCGTATATGCAGATTCGTCTTTACTACTGCGGTATGAGAGCCATAAATCTGCTTGCAGATATAACCAATTATATTATGCTTGAGGTCGGTCAGCCGACTCACGCTTTCAATGCCGACAGTATCAATCATATCGTCGTCACCACTCCGGAAAACAAGATTGATTTTACAACTCTTGACGGGCAGAAGAGAGAGATTGACGAAGATACCCTGATGATCTGGGATAACGATACCCCGACCGCAATCGCGGGTATAATGGGCGGCCTTGACAGCGAAATAATTGAGAATACCGGCGCGGTTGTTCTTGAGAGCGCCTGCTTTGACGGTATCAGCGTGCGTAAATCCTCATCAAGACTCGGTCACAGAACCGACGCGAGCGCGAGATATGAAAAGATGCTCGACCCGGAACTGACTATGGACGCAGTCGGCAGATTTGTCTGCCTTGTCAAAGAATCCGACCCGGCGGCAAAGGTTGCTTCAAAGGTTACGGACAGATATGTCAGAAAGTACCCGCATATTTCGCTTTCATTCAACAAGGATTATGTTGACAAATATACCGGTATAGATATCAGCGACGAGAGAATCTGTCACACGCTTACATCTCTCGGCTTCGGAGTTAAGCTTGAAAACGGCGAATACACCGT
>JAFWRV010000175.1 GCA_017519685.1 Clostridia bacterium | reverse complement strand
TCTGAAGGACTCCGAAGCGGTTTCCGTAAACGGCCTCAACACTTATTTTGAGGAGCTTTCCACCGCCTGCACTTACAGACGCTGGTTCTTCGGCTCGATGCATCTCGATAAATATATTTCCTCCACCCTTATAGCGGTTTACCGCGATATAATAAACGCCATTACGGGCGAAGTCATTACAAGATAACAGACCGATACGATATAAACATTACAAGGTTCCGCAGGATAACACGATGCCTGCGAAACCTTGTTTTTTCTTTCCGTTTCCGGGCGGAGGGAAGTTTCTGCAAAAAATTATCGGCGTGAAAGAATCACGCCGATACCGTAATATGAATTTTCTCTTTTTAATTATCAGTCTTCATTTTCGTCTCTTATCTGCTCAAGCATCTCGTCGGAGATGGTCTGCGCCTCTCCGTGTCTGACGACAAGGATGCAGAGGAATGAAAGCACAAACGCGACCGGGCAGTAATAGAACAGCGACATATATGTACCCGTGAACATACGGATAATACCGTAAATAATCGGAGTCGCGATCTGAGCCGAGAATGTCGCGGTATAATAGTAACCTGTAAAGGTTCCGACCTTGTCAATTCCGCCGATTTCAAGAACAAGCGGAAGGGTGTTTACCGTGATGAACATATTTGCCGCGCCGCCGACAATGAGAGCGACCCAGATAAATACTCCGCTGAGCGCGTCAATACCGGCTTTGGCGGTAATAAGATAAGTCGCGAAAGCGATAATGAATATCAGAAGTCCGCCCATGATGGTTTTCTTTCTGCCGAACTTCTTGCCGAGCCAGCCGGCAGGCAGAGCCGCGAGAGCCGAAGCCGCCGCGAATGCCGTGGTCATGATTGTCGCCTGCGCAGTGGTCTTGCCGAGTATTTCACCGGCGAACAGTGCAAAGAAGGTCTGTACGGCGTTTGTGCCGCAGAAAAGGAAGAACAGAGCCATAAGCATGAAAATAAGACTTCTGCGTTTATCGGGAGTGAGCTTTTCGGCTTTTCTTGCCGCCTTCTCCGCTTTTTCCGCCTCTTTTTCGGCCTTTCTTCTGGCTTCCTCGTCAACAGCCTGATTGATTTCTCCCTTTGCCTTGATAATACGGCTGTCGGGTTCTTTTACAAAGAAGAAAACAACCAGCATACCGATTATCATTACAACCGAGCCGAGCAGGAAAACATACGGGAAAGTCTGGATTTCATCCCAGTTTTCCGCTTTTGAGCTGAGACCCGTTACCGCGCAGTAAACAGCGGTAACTATCGTTCCGGCAAAAAGACCCATTGCGGAACCTGCTCCGCCCATGAGGTTGATAACCGCGTTACCCTCGGAACGAAGTTCGTTGGGAGTCAGGTCGGGCATAAGGGCAACAACGGGCGCTCTCCACAGAGACATAACAAAAACAAAGAGGATTATGAACAGCATTGTCAGAGGGATTGAGCCGATTTTAATCGCCACAAGCGGTATTATCGCGAAAAGAACAGCCGCTACGGGCGCTCCGAATATAACATAGGGACGGCGCTTACCGAAACGGGAATGAGTATTGTCGGAAAGCTTACCGAAGGTCGGCTGGAAAATAACGCCGAAAATATTGTCAAACGTCATGATAATGCCGATGAACAGCGGAACAAGGGTGATTCCGCCCGCCGCTGTGGCAACATCCTCACCGTTTGCCGCCGCGAATTCCGCAAGTTTGGGAAAAGCTTCGTTGAGCTTTACGCTCCACTCGGTTATGGTTGTGCTCTTGTTGAGCAGGAAGTTGAGAAGCTTTGTGATATAAGGATCGTAAATCGCCCACGCTATTGACGATGCAAGAAATCCGAAACCGGTCAGAATGGTGTGGGGATAATGAAGCTTGCCGTTCGGCTTGGCGCAAAACTTTATTTCGTTGGTTTCCATCATTTTTCTCCTTTGCAGGTTAATAACCTTAAAATCTTTTATATTATATCATTTATTATACACATTTGAAATACTGCAAAATCACCTAAAAAACTGAGAAAATTTGTAAGAATTGACTAATCATTTTTTAATTATATTGTGATATAATCAGCACGAATAAGGAGTGATCCGATGAATCTTGAAGAAAAAACCACCGAAAAAATAACAGTATATAAAGGAAGAATCATTTCGGTCAGATGCGACAGGGCGGAGCTTCCCGACGGAAAGCCCTGCACAAGAGAGGTCGTTGAGCACAGCGGCGGCGTCTGCATCGCTCCCCTCACCGCGGACAACGAGCTGATTTTTGTCAGACAGTTCCGTTATCCCTATATGGAGGTTGTGCTTGAACTGCCGGCGGGGAAGCTTGAAAAGGGCGAGGA
>JAFWRV010000019.1 GCA_017519685.1 Clostridia bacterium | reverse complement strand
TTATTCAGAACGACCTGAGGACTGGCGTCTCTTTTGAGCTCTATTACAATTCTCATTCCGTTTCTGTCTGTCTCATCGCGCAGATCGGATATTCCTTCAAGCCGTTTGTCTCTTACCTGGTCGGCAATCTTTTTGATAAGAGCGCGCTTCTTGACCATGTAAGGCAGTTCGGTGACAACTATTCTTGTTTTATTATCTTTTTCTTCAAACTCTGTTCTGGCGCGGACAACAACTTTTCCTCTGCCTGTTGCGTAGGCGGCGCGTATGCCCGCTCTGCCCATAATAATTCCCTTTGTCGGGAAATCGGGACCTTTGATATGCTCCATCAGGTCATCAAGCGTTGCCTCGGGATTATCAAGCACGCAAATGCAGGCGTTGATTACTTCTGTAAGGTTGTGAGGAGGAATGCTTGTCGTCATACCGACCGCAATACCCTGCGAACCGTTTACAAGAAGATTCGGAAATCTTGAGGGAAGAACTTTCGGCTCTTTACGGCTTTCATCAAAGTTCGGAACCCAGTCAACAGTATCTTTGTTGATATCCTCAAGCATTTTGTTGCTTATTTTGCTGAGTCTCGCTTCAGTATAACGGTAAGCCGCAGGAGGATCTCCGTCAACGGAACCGAAGTTTCCGTGACCTTCAACGAGCATATATCTCATTGAGAAATCCTGAGCAAGTCTGACCATTGCGTCGTAAACGGATGTATCGCCGTGAGGATGATATTTACCTAAAACATCACCGACACAAGTGGCGGATTTTTTAAACGGTTTATCTGAGGATAAACCGCCCTCATACATAGTATATAGTATTCTTCTGTGAACGGGTTTTAAACCGTCTCTGACATCGGGTAAAACTCTGTCAACGATAACGGACATTGCGTAATCAAGCATCGCCGTTTTCATTTCCGGTATAATATCCGATTGTGTTATAACCTGATTCGGATAAAGTATATCCTCAGGTTTGTAATCTCTGTTATGAGCCAATTCAATCTACCCCCTTAAATATCAAGATTGGTGACGTATTTGGCGTTTTCTTCGATCCATTCACGCCTGGGATCGACTTCTTCGCCCATAAGAAGACTGAATATCGAATCGGCGGCAATGGCATCGTCAAGAGTGATTCTGCGCAAAGTACGGGTTTCGGGATCCATTGTGGTTTCCCAAAGTTCATGTGCGTCCATTTCACCGAGACCTTTGAATCTGCTGATTTCAATTTTGGCTTCGGCGTTTCCGGCTCTCATTTCCGCGGAAACTTTATCTCTTTCTTCATCTGAATAAGCGACTCTCTGTGTTTTTCCTTTTATCAGTTTATAAAGAGGAGGAACAGCGGAATAAACATATCCGTTTTCAATCAGAGGTCTCATATATCTGAAGAAGAAAGTTAAAAGCAGTGTTCTGATGTGAGCGCCGTCAACATCGGCATCGGACATAATAACTATTTTGTGATATCTTAATTTTTCAATATTGAACTCGTCACCGATTCCCGCTCCGAGAGCAAGAATAAGAGGACTGAGCTTATCGTTACCGTAGATTTTGTCAACTCTCGCTTTTTCAACATTAAGCATTTTGCCCCACATGGCGAGAATTGCCTGGAAGCGTGAGTCTCTGCCCTGAATAGCAGAACCCGCAGCTGAATCTCCCTCGACAATATAGAGTTCGCAAAGGCTCGGATCGCGTTCGTTGCAATCCTTGAGCTTTTCGGGAAGTCCGGATTCAAGAGCGGTTTTACGGCGAACTGATTCGCGCGCTTTTCTCGCGGCTTCTCTGGCTCTGTTTGCGGTCAGCGCTTTTTCAATTATGATTTTACCTGTTGCGGGATTGTCATCGAGATAATCCTCAAGCGCTTTTGAAACAAGTGAGTTGACCAGTGTTCTGATTTCACTGTTACCGAGTTTGGCTTTGGTCTGACCCTCAAACTGCGCTTCGGTTAATTTTACGGAGATAACGCAGGTAACGCCTTCACGGCAATCTTCGCCGCTGATTTTATCTTCCGCCTTGAGGAGACCTTTTTCTTTTCCGTATTTATTAAGAGCGTTGGTCAGCGCCCGTCTGAAGCCGTCTTCGTGCATTCCGCCTTCGGGAGTATGTACATTATTTGCAAATGAAACAATGACTTCGTTATATGTGTCGGTATATTGCATGGCAAGTTCAGCCATGGCATCATCTTTCATACCGGACATATAAATAACGTCTTCGTGAATAGGAGTTTTATTTTTGTTAAGAAAAGTTACAAACTCTTTTATACCGCCCTCATAGCACATCACTGCCTTGCGCTTTTCTTCAGGCAGCTCAGAGCTGGATAAACGTTTATCCGTGAGTGTAATTTTCAGACCTGCATTAAGAAACGCTTCTTCCTGAAGACGCTTGTGAAGTATTTCATAATCATATACGGTGGTATCGGTAAACATTTCCGGATCGGGTTTGAATCTGACTTTTGTGCCGGTAATGTCGGTATCGCCGATTATTTTGAGAGGACTTGTAATATCGCCTCTTGAAAACTTCATCTGATGAATTTTGCCGTTTTTGTGAACCTCAACCTCGAGCCATTCGGAAAGAGCGTTAACAACCGAAGCGCCGACGCCGTGAAGACCGCCGGAAACCTTGTATCCGCCGCCGCCGAATTTTCCGCCCGCGTGAAGCATTGTATAAACAACTTCGAGAGCGCTTTTACCTGTCTGCTCCTGAATATCAACGGGAATACCTCTGCCGTTGTCGGTGACGCAGATTATATTGCCTTCTTCAATAACTACTTCAATATGAGAGCAGTAGCCGGCAAGCGCTTCGTCAATTGAGTTATCAACTATTTCATAAACCAGGTGGTGAAGACCGGACGAGCTTGTTGAACCGATATACATACCGGGTCTTTTTCGTACAGCTTCCAGTCCCTCAAGGACCTGAATCTGACTTGCATCGTAATCCTCGGTCACCTTGGTACTCATATCTGCCGCTTCAAGTTCGACAGAAGGTCCGATTTCGTTCATTTCAATGTTTTCGCTGTTTTCTAAATTATCCAAATCTGTTTCCTCCGTATTACTGACCGAGTTTACTCATTATACTCTGTTTTTGTTTCTTGGGCTTATATTTGGGCGGGTTCTCAAGTTTCATTCTTGCTCCCTTGCCGTTGTTTGACCAGAGGAATTTATTGACATTGATTACCGCTACGGTCAAATCGTCATTCATATAGTCGGTGCAATTGGCAAGAAGCTCCATATTGTTTTCGAGTGAACCGAGAATGGTGACGGTAATAAGACTCTGTGTATCGTTGGTGCCGTCGTCATATATTTCATTGAAAAGCTTGAATAACCTTTTCATTTCCGTGGGGTTGTTTTTCTTGATTACTTCAACAACCAGGGGAGCGCCGTAGTTTTTGAAAAAGTCTTCAGGCAGAAACTGTCCGTATTTTTCGCAGTTGCTCTTGTATTCTTCTCTTAATTGAGGATATATTGCCGTAAAACGGTTTGCAAGCGTGTTGGGGTCATAAGATACACTGCCGCTTTTTGCCTGCGCTTTAGAAACAGGAGCGGGCAATTTTGACTTGGTAGGTTTAACAAGCTTTGTTCCGAAGTTTTCAACGAGAGTATCTGTAAAATCATTTGTGATATATCTGATGTCTTTTTCATTGGCAACATCAGGCTCAAAAAGCGAAAGAGCAAGCTGAACAAAATCGCTGCTGATTATTTCGCCTTCCTTGTTAGCGCCGTACAGCGCGATTTTATTATTGAAAAACTCGATTTTTGCCGCTTTGTTTTCTCCGGAATATTCAATGGTGTATCTGTTTCCTTCCTCTGTTACGGGAGCCTTTGATTTGTCTGCTCCGTCAGGATAAACAGGTTTAAATCCGCACTCTGTAATTGCAGGTAAAACGCCTTTGAAAATCTGTTCCATAGCTTCTGTAATTTCTGCCATTTCAATACTCCTTAATAAATGAATAAATTATATGCTATATTATATCATACTACTATTTAAAAGTAAATAATAATATTATAATAAAATAAAAGAAATTCAATCTTTATGTTACATAATTTATGTTTGTAATCACGAAATAAGTTGACTTTTTTAATTATTTATACTAATATATCCTAAATATTGATTATTGCTTCATTAATTCAGATATCACGGAGTGGTGAAATTGAAGAAAAAAGTTCTTGTCATTTTCGGCGGTGTATCAAGTGAACACGATGTTTCGCTGGTTTCCGCGTCTTCCGTTATTGCTAATATTCCAAGAGATAAATATGATATTTTGCCTCTCGGTATAACCAAAAGCGGCAGGTCTTTTCTTTTTAAAGGAGATCCGTCGTTGTTACCTGGTGAAAAATGGCTTGAAAGCGGCGAGATTGAAAACTGTGTTATTTCTACCGACAGAGAACATCACGGAATAATCCATCTTTCCGACGGCTCGATTGAATATATTGACGTTGCGTTTCCCGTGCTTCACGGAAAAAACGGCGAAGACGGAACTATGCAGGGGTTGCTTGAAATCAGCGGTATTCCTTATGTCGGCTGTGATACGGTTTCAAGCGCCGTTTGTATGGACAAAGCAATGACTAACGCCGTTGCCGATTATAATAATATTCTTCAGGCAAAATGGATGGCGTTTACTCATTATGATTATTCCGGCAAAAAAGCGGAATTGCTTAAAAACGCTTCGGAATATCTCGGATTCCCGATATTTGTCAAGCCCGCAAACGCCGGTTCTTCGGTAGGAATCAACAAGGCGGCCGATATTGAATCTCTTGAATCTGCCTGTGAAATCGCTTTTGAATTTGACAACAAAATTGTTCTTGAAGAATCAATCGACGGAGCGGAGATAGAATGCGCGGTACTGGGCAATGATAATCCGGTTGCGTCAACAGTCGGCGAAATAGTACCTTGTAATGATTTTTATGATTACGATGCGAAATATATTGCCGATAACAGCAAGCTCTATATTCCCGCAAGACTGGATGAGGATAAGGCGGAAGAAGTCAGAAATATTGCCGTGAAAACTTTCAAATCACTCGGATGCAGCGGCTTTTCGAGAATTGATTTCTTTGTCAGAAAAAGCGACGGCGCCGTTATGCTTAATGAAGTAAATACCATTCCGGGTTTTACTCCGATCAGTATGTATCCGAAACTCTTTGAAGCGTCGGGAATATCTTATCATGAATTGATAGACCGTCTTATTCAGCTGGCATTGGAGAAATAAATGAAAGAAGCTTATATAACCGTCAGAGACCGGCATTTCCTTTCACCTTACAGTAAAGATGATGAATTCGGTGAATTGAAAACCGGCTGTCAGATAGGCGTTGACGGAAATTCAATAGTAATTAAATACAAGGAATCCGTTGACGAAGTCAATGACTGTCAGACTTGCCTGATGATTAAACAGGGAGTTGTTTCGATGGTCAGGGTCGGAAGATTTCATACGAATATGATTTTTGAGAATAAGAAGCGTCATATTTGCTGTTATGAAACTCCTTTCGGCAGTCTTATGGTTGGTATTTATACCAACGCAATGTTTATTGATTTTTCGGAAAACGGCGGGGAAGTCAATCTTGCATACACAATAGACGTAAGCGGAGATCTCGTCAGTGAAAACGAATTGAAAATTTTAGTTGAAATAAAGGAAGATAGTGATGTCGTTACTGGTTAAGCAAGTTATTAATGAAATAAAGACAACTGTTATGGACGCAGCGGGCAGAGCGGTCGCGGACGGCGAATTTCCCGAGTGCGCTTTGAACGCTTTCAAAGTTGAAGTTCCCGCCGATAAAACAAACGGGGATTATTCTTCAAATGCCGCTATGGTATGGGCAAGGGATTTGCGTAAGGCGCCGGTTGCAATCGCGAATATCCTCAGGGACAGAATGATTCTTGATGATACTTTTATCGAAAAATGCGAAATAGCGGGACCGGGCTTCCTTAATTTTTATCTTCGTAAAAGCTTTAACGCCTGTATAATTGAGGATATACTCGATAAAGGCGATAATTACGGCAAATCCGAATACGGCAAAGGAAAGAAAATCAATGTTGAATTTGTTTCGGCAAATCCGACAGGACCGATGCATATGGGAAACGCCCGCGGAGGCGCTCTGGGCGACTGCCTTGCTTCTGTTCTTGAAAAGGCGGGTTACAGCGTAAGCCGTGAGTTTTATGTTAATGACGCCGGTAATCAGATTGATAAATTCGCTCTTTCACTTGATATCAGGTATCAGCAGATATTTAAAGGTGAAGACGCGGTTGAACTTCCCGAAGACAGCTATCACGGTGATGATATAATCGAAAGAGCGCGTGAGTTTGCGGAATTATATTCCGATTCATATTTAGATAAACCGGAAGAGGAAAGAAGGCAGGCTCTTGTTGATTTTGCTCTTCCAAAAAATATCGAATTAATGAAAGAAAACATGAAAAAGTATCGTATTGAATATGATACCTGGTTTCTTGAGAGCAAACTTCACAACGACGGAGAACTTAAAGAAACAATAGAAATATTGAAAAATAAAGGTCTTACATATGAAAAAGACGGAGCGCTCTGGTATAAGAATTCAGAAGTGCTCGGAGAAAGATTAAGACGCGAAGGGAAAACCGATGAAGAAATTGAGCGTCTTGAGCTTAAAGACGAAGTTCTTATAAGAGCAAACGGCAATCCGACTTATTTTGCCGCCGATATTGCCTATCACAGAAATAAACTTGAAATCCGCGGCTTTGACAGAGCGATTGATGTCTGGGGAGCGGATCATCACGGTCATGTTGCCAGAATGAAGGGAGCGCTTGATGCTGTCGGCTGTGACGGCGACAGACTGGATATAGTCCTTATGCAGCTTGTCAGACTCACCAGAAACGGAGAATCGGTAAGAATGAGTAAACGCTCGGGAAAGGCAATAACGCTTACCGATCTTCTTGATGAGATTCCGATAGATTCTGTCAGATTCTTCTTCAATCTCCGCGAACCCGGTTCGCAGATGGAGTTTGACCTCGGTCTTGCCGTTGAGAAAAACAGTGAAAACCCCGTTTATTACTGTCAGTATGCGCACGCGAGAATATGCAGTATTCTCAGAAAACTTGAAGAAGAGGGCAGGGCATATACCGAATGCTCAGAAGCACAGCTTATGCTTCTCGATTGCGCCGAAGAAAAAGAGCTTATCAGGCACCTTGCTTCCTTTACCGATGAAATAATATCCGCCGCAAAGGTTTACGACCCCGCCAGAATCACAAGGTATGCGGTTGAGCTTGCGACTCTTTTCCATAAATTCTATAATTCCTGCAGAGTCAACTGCGACGATGACGGTTTAAGAAACGCTCGTCTTGCCCTGTGCCTCAGTGTTAAGACGGTATTAAAGAATATACTTGAAATGTTTAATATCACAGTACCCGAAAAGATGTAAAAATCGGCCGGACGGTTTAACCGTCCGGCCTTTATCATTTAATAATCAATGTTGCTTCGTTGTTTTCAAAATGAAAAACTCCGTTTCCGAGTTCAAAAGATTTGGTATTGCCGTTTTCTTTGATTTTAACCTCTCCGGGAACTGTAACGGCAGTCATAGGCAAATGACCTGCCATAATGCCGTAAAGCCCGTCTGAAGCGTTTATAACCGCGGATTCACAGTTTCCCTGATACAATACTTCCCGCGGAGTTATTATTTTAAAAACAAATGTATTCATATTACTGCACCGATTTTAATCTTTCAGCTTTGGAATAAGCTTCCTCAATTGTTCCGACGTTGTAAAAGGCATCCTCGGGGATGCTGTCGCATTTACCGTCAATAATAGCCGCAAAGCCCTTTACCGTTTCATTAAGAGGCACATACTTGCCTTCTATTCCGGTAAACTTTTCGGCAACGAACATCGGCTGAGAAAGGAATTTCTGGACTTTTCTTGCCCTGCTTACGGTAAGCCTGTCCTCGTCGCTGAGTTCTTCCATACCGAGAATAGCGATAATATCCTTCAG
>JAFWRV010000174.1 GCA_017519685.1 Clostridia bacterium | reverse complement strand
ATTACTATAATCGTGAAGCGAACTGGACTGATAACGTTTTATATATCGGAAATCATCTGATAAAAGCAAAACCGGAAATAACAGGTGATTATTCAATCAAGGCAAATACAAAAACAATTGCAGATGCCGCATTTTCCAATTGTGACAATCTTACAAGCGTAACCATCCCCGACAGTGTCACAAGCATAGGCGAGTATGCATTCTACGAATGCACCGGTCTTGCAAGCGTAACCATCCCCGACAGTGTCACAAGCATAGGCGTTTACGCTTTTAATAAGGTCAAAAATATTATGTATAAAGGCGTAGCTTCTGGGTCACCATGGGGTGCAACATACCTCAATGGTTATACCGACGGCAACTTTGTTTACAGAGATTCCGCAAAAGCAAAGCTTGTCGCCTGCAGTGGACTTGCAACAGGAAGTGTTGTTATTCCCGCAAACACAGACACAATCTGTAAAAGCGCATTCAGCTCTTGTTCCGGATTGACAGCTGTATATCTTCCTGTTAATGTAACCAGAATAGAAGAATCCGCTTTCACAGGAACCGCTTTAAGTGATGTATATTATGAAGGCGGAGCAACCGATAAACTTGTTTTATCTATTGCAGATAATAACAAAATATTGAATGAGGCCACCTGGCACTACAACAGCAAGGTGTCGGATATGCACGGCAACCCGTCAGTCCCAGACACTCCAACTAATCCCTCAAATCCGGTCAACCCGACCGATCCCGACAAACCGAATCCGCCATCAGCCGACATTCCCGAAGCGAATGTAATCAAGGGCAACAGCGCGGATAACAAAAAGACATACGATTACCGCACAAGCGTTACCTTCACGGCGAATGTTCCCGAAGGCGGAAGCGTTCAGTGGTATGTTGACGGAAAACCCGCGGGCAGCGACAGCACTTTAACCGTTAAGGATAAGACAGGCGATTATACAGTCAAGGCGGTTGTGACAGACAAAAACGGCAATCAGACAATGGATGAGGAACAGGTAACAATCAAGCACGGTTTCTTCGATATTATAATCTGGTTCTTCGTTCATCTGTTCAATCCCGGCGCGTATGATGTGAAGCAGTAAAAGATAATAGTTAAATGACAACAGCCGGGGCACGCCCCGGCTGTAAAACGTATGTTATAATCTGAAGTGAACAGAAAGTGAAGATTGCGGTTATTTCGCCAATCTCAGACAGCGGCTTTTTAAAAATTGCGTTATGATTGCTTCATCTTCGCCTTCATAATATCTGACAAGCATTTTTTTGAATTCAGGCACCTCTGCCTCAGGTATAACCAGCATACCGGCGGCGTGAGATATGAGGTAATGATTCGCAAAAATAACCGATGCCCGCTTGTTCCCGTCTGTGAAAATCTGAGCTTTCATGCAGTACAGGCATAATCTGATACCCTTCAGTTCATCGGCAGTATCGGAATTAAGTATTTCGTCAATGTTTTCCAGAATCACGGTTTCAACAGGAAGAGGAGGAATATATGAACTGCTGCCGATTTTTACAGGCACGCCGCGGATTCGTCCTCCGTCAGCAAAGAATCCTTCATTGACCAGTTTCGCAATATGTCTCAGAATATGAAAGCTTGTCGGACTCGTAATAACATCCTCATCAAGTATAAACTCCCAGGCGTGCTTTAGATTCAGAACCTTCTGCACATCCTGTGCCGACATTCCGGAAACAATGCCGTTCTCTATAATTTCTTCTGTCTGCGGAAACGAAGTCGCCACGCCTTCCAGAACAGCCTGCTCATATATATTCATTTTCATATTGGCTCTTGCAAAATCAAGATTATGCAAAACAGCCGCGGGAAGTTCTGTGCGAATATAGCCGAGAGCAAGCAGTTCTTTTTCAACTCTGCGAAGCTGCTTTTTGATTTCTCTGCCTTCGCGGGACGCGCGAAGCAATGCGTCATACAGCTCATCGGAATAAACTCCGACATAGGTTGAGGTTTTACGCGAGGCAACACGTTCACGCATATATAAGTATTTTCCGCCGGATACTTCTTTTATTTCCGGAGAGCCGTGATATGAAAGCAGGCTGTATCTTGCCTGCAAATCAGCTTTCTGATGAAGCAACTCCTGAATTTTTGAAAAATTGTTTTCCATATAATCACCTTTAGGGGACATTTATTACCAATATAATAACATATTGCCCCCTAAAACGCAAGAGGAAGTTTACATTTGACAGAAGAAAGTGAAATCGTTCGCAACGCTCACGATGAAATCAAATCCGTCACTTAACCCGCCGCAGGCGGATTTCATCCGAACGAAGTGAGGATTTCATCACGAAGTGATTTCACCCGTCCGCAAGGACGGATTTAGTTGAAAAAAGACTTGCCGAAGCAAGTCTTTTTTCATGGCACGCTTGGAGGGATTCGAACCTCGTCGTCGCGTGCTGCGTATCGTTCGCCTCCGCGCCTTGTTTTCCGTTTCGCGCGAAGTCTCATTCACTCCGCCGCTCCTCCTCTCCCCAAAAAGTCTGTTGACTTTTCGGGGTCCCTTTATTCCGGGGTCGGGGGTTCTCACCCAAATGAAAAATCAGGAAGGCATCCGAAAGTATGTCTTCCTGATTTGGCACGCTTGGAGGGATTCGAACCCCCGACCCACTGCTTAGAAGGCAGTTGCTCTATCCTACTGAGCTACAAGCGCATATAAAAATGGAGCGGGTGATGGGAATCGAACCCACACAGCCAGCTTGGAAGGCTGGAATTCTAACCATTGAACTACACCCGCATTCAACGCAAGAAATAATACCACATTATTTTTAAAAAGTCAATAGAAAAAATTCCTTTTATGGACTTTTTAATATGCCGACGAAAAGGGCGGATGGCCGCAATACAGTATTGGTTTTCGCGGAGAACTGAAACCTCAGAGCTTTGTCAGACTTGCTTACCATACACAAAGCTTTCGCAACTATTCCTTGCTCTGCGGCTTATTTTTCACGAGAAAACTGCTTCGCACCTCAAAAAGATGGAATTTGAGCATATTTGCAGGTTATGACGACGAGGAATACTTGGCTGTATTCCGAGGAGGCTGCCTGCACAAGATGCCAAAGTACGCTTTTTGAGGCATTAATGTATTGCAACCATCCGCCCAAAAATTATGCCGCCCTTTCGGGGCGGCATATACGGTCTTATTCAATTGTCAGAATGCTGTCGAATCCGGTGATTTCAAATATTTCTCTGACTTCCGGAATCACATTGCTGACCGTCACCTTTCCGCCGTTACCGAGCTTTTTATTGGCAGCGAGAAGAACTCTGAGCCCGGCGGAAGAAATATAGTCAAGGTCGGCAAAATCGAAGACCAACTCTGTTGCGCCGCCGATATCCGATAATTCTTTCTCAAGGTCAGGCGCAGTCAGTGTATCAAGGCGACCGATGACTTTGACTGTCATAACAGAACCGTTTATATTTTTCTCAATATTCAATGTATTTCCTCCCGATTTATTTCTTTAAGGTATTATATAATAAAAGATTTGTATTGTCAAATATAAATATTTTCGGTTTTATTATAATAATTATTCGTGTTTTTTTAAAAATCTCTTGACAAACCCTTTTAAATATTATATTATATCTAGGCGTTTGAAACAAATGATCCACTAGCTCAGGCGGTAGAGCACTTGACTTTTAATCAAGGTGTCCGGGGTTCGAGTCCCCGGTGGATCACCAGGATAAGACTGCCAAGTCCCTGAAAATAAGGGCTTGGCGGTCTTTTTGTTTTTAAATTTTCAAAAAATTTCTGCCCCGCGGACCTGAGTCCGCGGGGCATTATTATACCGTAACCGGTAATTATTCTGCGGGAGCGTAGAGATCCTTGAGTCTGAGAAGATGCGCGTATCTTTCGACTGAGGTTTTCTCCGCCTTGGTGAAGAGTTCTTCCGCTCTCTCGGGGAACGAACGTGTAAGCTGTGAATAACGAGCCTCGTTCATAATGAAATCCCTGTAACTTGTTGTTGCGGGTTTGCTGTCGATTGTGAACGGGTTCTTACCCTCTGCCTTGAGCGCGGGATTGTAACGGAACATATTCCAGTATCCGCAGTCAACAGCCTTCTTCATCTCTGCCTGGCAGTTAACCATACCGCCCTTGATTGAATGCATCTCACAGGGAGCGTAAGCGATGATGATTGAAGGACCGTTATAAGCTTCAGCTTCGTTGAGAACTTTGATAGTCTGATTCTGGTCAGCGCCCATGGCTATCTGAGCAACATAGACATAACCGTAGCTCATCGCTATCTCGGCAAGACTCTTCTTGGCGATTGATTTACCTGCCGCCGCGAACTGTGCGACCTGACCGATATTTGAAGCCTTGGATGCCTGTCCGCCGGTGTTGGAGTAAACCTCGGTATCAAATACCATGATGTTTACATCTTCACCCGAAGCGAGAACATGGTCAACACCGCCAAAGCCGATATCGTATGCCCAGCCGTCGCCACCGAATATCCAGATTGACTTCTTGGCGAGGTATTCTTTATTTTCGAGGATAGCTTTGCAATTGTCGCAGTCTGCATCCTTAATTGCCTCGATGAGGTCCTTGGTTGCCTGCGCGTTTGCTTTGCCGTCATTAACGGTATCAAGATATGCCTGTGCGGCAGCCTTTGCCGCGTCGGAAGCTTTGTCGGAGGAAGCAATGTTCTTTACTCTTTCAATAAGAGAATTACGGATTGCGTTCTGACCGAGAAGCATACCGAAACCGTGCTCGGCATTGTCTTCAAACAGTGAGTTTGCCCATGCGGGACCGTGTCCTTCCTTATTTACGGTATAAGGAGATGTGGCAGCGGGGCCGCCCCAGATTGATGAACAGCCTGTCGCGTTGGAGATATACATTCTGTCACCGAAGAGCTGGGTGATAAGACGGGCGTAAGAGGTTTCCGCGCAGCCGGCGCATGAGCCCGAGAACTCAAGAAGCGGAGTTCTGAACTGGCTGCCGATGACGGTGGTATCCGCGAGATCTTCCTTGACGGAAACATTTTCAACCATATAGTCGAATACGGGCTGCATTGCATCCTGGCTCTCTCTGGAGACCATCTTGAGTGAATTGGTGGGACATACGCCTATACATACGCCGCATCCCATACAGTCAAGCGGAGAAACCGCGAGAGTATATTTATATGTATCCTTGCCCTTGCCCTTCTTGGGAACGATAATAGCGTTTGAAGGAGCGCCTGCCGCTTCGGCATCGGTAAGAGCATAAGGTCTGATAGTCGCGTGCGGGCAGACATAAGCGCACTTGTTACACTGAGCGCAGGTCTCGCCGTTCCACGCGGGAACGTTAACAGCAACGCCGCGCTTCTCATAAGCCGCCGCGCCCTGCTCAAATGTACCGTCAGCGTGATCGATAAACGCGGAAACGGGAAGAGCGTCGCCGTCCATAAGTCCGACGGGCTTCATAATGCTGTCAACCTGCTTGACGAGTTTCGCCGCACCCTTTGAAGGCTCCGCGGTATCATTGTCAACTGCGTTTGCCCATTCCGCGGGAACATCGATTTTAACATAAGCGGTTGCGCCGGCATCGATTGCCTTCTCGTTCATCTGAACGATTTCGATACCCTTCTTCATAAACTTCTGCGCTTTCTCTTTCATATAGCCGATTGCTTCCTCTTCGGGAAGAACCTTTGAAAGTGAGAAAAAAGCGGACTGAAGAATTGTATTTGTACGCTTGCCGAGGCCTATTTCAGCCGCAAGGTCGATAGCGTTAACGGTGTAAAGCTGAATATTGTTTTTGGCGATGTATCTCTTTGCTTCCGCATTGAGTTTCTCAGCAAGCTCATCCTTATCCCACTGGCAGTTGATAAGGAATACGCCGCCGGGCTTGACATCGTTTACCATCTTATATCCCTTTTCAACATAAGAGGGATTGTGGCAGGCAACGAAGTTTGCCTTGTTGATATAATAGGGGCTCTTGATGGGCTCATCACCGAAACGGAGATGGGAAATGGTGATACCGCCGGTCTTCTTTGAGTCATACTGGAAATATGCCTGAACATATTTGTCGGTATGGTCGCCGATAATCTTGATGGAGTCCTTGTTTGCGCCGACAGTGCCGTCGCCGCCGAGTCCCCAGAATTTGCACTCGATTGTGCTTTCGGCTGCCGTATTGGGAGCTTCTTTCTCAGCGAGTGAAAGATTGGTGACATCATCGTTGATACCGATGGTGAAGTTGTGCTTGGGCTCATCCTTCGCAAGCTCGTCATAAACCGCGAATACGCTTGAGGGAGGAGTATCCTTTGAGCCGAGACCGTAACGTCCGCCGACTACCTTGATACCTGTTCTGCCCTGAGCTGCGAGAGCGGCAACAACGTCAAGATAAAGAGGCTCGCCGAGTGAGCCGGGTTCTTTTGTTCTGTCAAGAACGGCAATCTTTTTGCAGGAAGCGGGAATCGCTTCGGCAAGTTTTGCCGCTGAGAACGGTCTGTAAAGACGGACCTTGACAAGGCCGACTTTTTCACCCTTGGCGGTAAGATAGTCGATAACTTCCTCTGCAACGTCGCAGATGGAGCCCATGGCAACTATAACCTTCTCCGCATCGGGAGCGCCGTAGTAATTGAAAAGCTTGTAGTTTGTGCCGAGCTTTTCATTGACTTTATTCATATATTCTTCAACCACACCGGGAAGAGCGTCATAATACTTGTTGCAAGCTTCTCTGTGCTGGAAGAAGATATCGCCGTTTTCGTGTGAACCGCGCATAACGGGTCTCTCGGGATTGAGAGCGCGTTTACGGAACTCCTCAACAGCGTCCATATCGCACATTTCTTTAAGGTCTTCATAATCCCAGACTTCAATCTTCTGGATTTCATGTGAAGTGCGGAAACCGTCAAAGAAGTTGATGAAAGGAACTCTGCCCTTGATTGCGGCAAGGTGCGCAACCGCGCCGAGGTCCATAACTTCCTGGGTGTTGGTTTCGGCAAGCATCGCAAAACCTGTCTGACGGCAGGCGTAAACGTCTGAATGATCGCCGAAAATGTTAAGAGCGTGAGATGCTACGCAGCGGGCGGAAACATGGAACACACCGGGAAGAAGCTCACCGGCTATCTTATACATATTGGGAATCATAAGAAGAAGTCCCTGTGAAGCTGTATAAGTTGTGGTAAGAGCACCGGCTGCAAGCGAACCGTGAACGGTACCTGCCGCACCGGCTTCGGACTGCATTTCCGCAACCTTGACGGTTGTGCCGAAGATGTTCTTCAGACCCTGTGCCGACCACTGGTCAACGTAGTCTGCCATGGGGCTTGACGGAGTAATCGGATAAATACCGGCTACTTCGGTAAACGCATAGGATACATGAGCCGCAGCGTTGTTGCCGTCCATGGTTTTCTTTTTTCTCTTGATTGCCATAGATTTTTCCTCCTAAAAACTTTTGGATTGATTAATACCAAATTGTATTTTAACACTATAAAAGCATTTTGTAAATAAAAAGTTTTAAATTTTAAATATTTTATATTGAGCATTATTATGAAACCCGAAACAACATATTTTTCATATCCGGTACAATACAAACAGAATTTTACCGGATTTATCTAAAAAATAATTAATATTTATTAATTTATAATAAAAAAAACTTGACTTATTACTGTAAATTGTGTAATATTAGTACAATGGTGTTTAATGTGCCAATATATGGTACTTTCATTCCGGCATCATTATTTGTACTATTCTTTTTGATTTATAAAGCGGATAACCGCAGCAAATTTAACGAAAGGAGGATAACAGCTTAATGCCACAAACTGTTATCGGCATAATTATCGGCATAGTCGTCGGCCTTGCCGTCGGAATAGCCGTTGGAATTATACTCAGAAAAAGAAAAGCCGAGTCAACAATAGGATCGGCGGAAAAAGAAGCGAAGAAGATTTTAAGCGAAGCGCTCGCGAACGCTGAAACGAAGAAAAAAGAAGCGATAATCGAAGCAAAAGACGAGATTCACAAACAGCGCTCCGAAACGGAAAAAGAACTTCGCGAAAGAAGATCCGAAGTACAGAGACTCGAAAAAAGAATTACACAAAAAGAAGAAAATCTCGACAAGAAAACAGACAACCTTGAGAAAAAGGAAGCAATTCTCGAACAGAAGGTCAAAGCGGCTGACGAAAAAATGGTTGAGGTTGAAAGTCTCAAGAAAAGTCAGCTGGATATTCTCGAAAGGATATCGGGTTACACTCAGGAGCAGGCAAAGGAATATATAATCAGCCAGCTTGATGATAAACTCGATCACGAGAAAGCGGTAAAAATCAAGGAGTACGAACAAAAAACAAGGGATGAAGCGGATACTCTCGCAAGAGAAATCATAACCACAGCGATTCAGCGCTGTGCCGCGGACCACGCAAGCGAAGCAACGGTTTCAACAGTAGCGCTTCCGAGCGACGAGATGAAAGGAAGAATAATCGGCAGAGAGGGCAGAAATGTCAGAACGCTCGAAATGATAACAGGCGTCAGTCTTATTATTGACGACACACCCGAAGTCATTACAATTTCCTCATTCGATCCCGTCAGAAGGGAAGTCGCGAGAATAACTCTCGAAAAACTCATTCAGGACGGAAGAATCCATCCCGCCAGAATTGAGGAGCTCTATGAAAAGGCAAAGCGCGAGGTTGAGCAGACAATCAAGCAGACCGGCGAGCGCGCTCTTATTGACGCGGGCGTCAACAATGTCAACCCCGAAATAGTCAAGCTGCTCGGTAAACTCAAATACCGCACAAGTTACGGTCAGAATGTTCTCAATCATTCGCTTGAGGTTTCCTATCTCTGCGGACTTATGGCATCGGAGCTCGGCGCCGATGTAAAGAGCGCCAAGAGAGCGGGACTCCTTCACGATATCGGCAAAGCGCTTGACCACGAGATGGAGGGCACACACGTTTCACTCGGCGTCGAGTTCGCGAGAAGATATAAAGAAAACGATATTATTCTCAACGCCATTGAGGCCCATCACGGAAACGTCGAGCCCAAGAGCACCGTTGCCGTTCTCGTTCAGGCGGCTGACGCAATCTCAGCGGCAAGACCCGGCGCGAGAAGAGAAGATCTTCAGAATTACATCAAGCGTCTTGAAGCGCTTGAAAACATTGCAACCGGATTTGACGGTGTTGAACATTCATTCGCGATTCAGGCAGGCCGTGAAGTCAGAATCATTGTCAAGCCTGAAAAGGTCAGCGATGACAAGATGGTCATCATGGCTAAGGAAATCGCGGAAAAAATCGAAAACACGATGGAATATCCCGGTGAAATCAAGGTTAATCTCATTCGCGAGACCAGAGCTTTCGGCATAGCAAAATAATCTCGGGTATTCGCATTTAAGCGAAAAACAAACAGACATCGTTTTATTTATTGTCACATAAAAACATACATTTCTGTGAAACTGTAATTCGGAGTATTTATTTTAAAAATATGGCGGTTGTTTGTTGTCTGTTTTCGGCGTCTTTTCTCGCTCGCCGTACTTATGTACTGTCTTCGCTCGAAGAATACGCCGTTTTCAACTTAACTGCTCAACCCGGTGTTCGCATTTAAGCGAACTGCCCTACTCGATCTCGCATTTAAGCGAAAAACAAATTGCGGAAACCGCTAAAACGGCTTCCGCTTTTTTTCGGAGGTATTTATATGAATGTGTTTGCAATCGGAGATGTTGTTTCCGATACCGGCTGTGAATTTCTCAGGGCGAAGCTGCCCGCTTTCAAGAAACTCAAAGGGATTGATTTTTGCGTTGCAAACGGTGAGAATTCCGCTGTCGGAAACGGAATAACTCCTCAGAGCGCCGGATATCTTTATGACAGCGGCGTTGATTTCATAACAACAGGAAACCACGTTTTCAGGCATAAAGAAATATATGAATACCTCGACAGCGCGGAAAATATCATCCGCCCCGCAAACTATCACAGGACAAATCCCGGAAAAGGATACTCGGTGACAGACCTCGGCAGGTCACAAATCTGCGTCATCAATCTTGCGGGTCAGGTATATATGGAAAGCTGTGACAATCCGTTTGACGCGGCGGACAGAATTCTCAGTGAAACCGACTGCAAAATTATACTCGTTGACTTTCACGCCGAGGCAACCGCCGAAAAGGGAGCGCTCGCGCACTATCTTGACGGCAGAGTGTCCGCTGTTTTCGGAACGCATACGCATGTCAGGACCGCCGACGCGTCCATTCTCCCCGGAGGAACGGGCTTTATCACCGACCTCGGTATGACAGGCGCGGCGGATTCCGTTCTCGGCATTCTTCCGGAGCTTTCCATTAAAAAAATAAGAACCGGTATGCCGGAAAGGTTCATTGCCGCAAAGGGCGAATGCAAAATGGAAGGATGTATATTTGAAATTGACGAAAAAACGGGTAAATGCGTGAGCGTTGAAGCCGTTACGGTTGAGTGATATGCAGAAGTTACTTAGTTATATGAGAGCCGCGGTGCAGAAATATGATATGATACAAAGCGGCGATGTAATAGCGGTCGGAGTCAGCGCGGGTAAGGATTCGCTCGCTCTGCTTTGCGCTCTGGCGCGTCTGAAATCATTTTATCCGCAAAAATTTGAACTCAAAGCAATCACCATCGATATGAGATTCAATGATAAAGACGGTGATTTCAGCGAAATCAGAACTCTTTGCGATAAGCTTGGAATCGAATACACAGTCGTTCCGACAAATCTTTACAGACTTATTTTTGAGGCAAGGCAGGAAAGCAACCCCTGTTCCCTGTGCTCAAAGATGAGAAGGGGCGCGCTCAACAAAGCGGCAGCGGCTACAGGATGCAACAAGGTCGCTCTCGGCCATCATCTTGACGATGTGGCTGAAACATTCATTATGAACCTGTTTAACGGCGGTTCGCTTGACTGCTTTATGCCCGTAACATATCTCGACCGCTCTGAAATCACGGTTATTAGACCGATGATATTCGCAAGGGAAAGCGACTGCGCAAGGGTCGCGAGAAATGAAAATCTGCCTGTTAGGAAAAGCGCCTGCCCGGCAGACGGAAACACGGAAAGAGAGGAAGTCAAGGCATTCCTCAGCTCCCTTGAAAAGAAATACGGCAATGTCAGGATAAAAATACTCGAAGCGATGCAGAAGAAAGAAATCAACGGCTATTGATTTATATATTCTTACATTAAATATCAAAAATGAGAAATCAGCCATATACGGATAAGACGTCCGGTATATGACTGATTTTATTTATTTTATTGAGTTTTTATATTATCAAAGTCCTGTTTTCTCGGCGATATATTTTCTCGCGATGCAGGCATACTCATAGGGATTTGCCTTTGCGGGATCCTGTTCCGCTTCAACGACAACCCAGCCCTCGTAATTCGCTTCGGCAAGAATGTCGAACACGGGAGTAAAGTCGAAGTCTCCGTCACCGGGAACGGTGAACGCGCCGGCTCTTACGCAGTCGAGGAAACTCCAGCCGTTCTTTTTGCCTTCGGCAATGACATCAAGGCGAACGCTCTTGAGATGAACGTGCTTGACTCTCTTGACATACTTTTTAAGAACACCGATTGCGTCCTCGCCGCTGAATGCAAGATGACCGGTATCATAAAGAAGATAGACGAGATCGGGGTCTGTAACATCCATAAGCTTATCGATTTCCGCCTCTGTCTGAACTCCTGTTCCCATGTGATGGTGAATCGCGAAACTCATACCCTTTCCTTTGCGAGACGGCCCATATCGTTGAAGCCTTTAGCGACAAGTTTCCACTGTTCGTCGGTATATACGGGTTTTTCGCCGAATATGCTCTTGCTTGTTCCCTGGATGGAATTACCCTGCTCGGAAGCGCCGATAACCTTTGCGCCGAGCGCGTTGAGGAAATCTCTGTGTTTTATAAACGCTTCGATTGTGGCGTCATAGCCCTCGGAAAGGAGAAGCGATGAGAACCAGGCGTTGCATATCCTGAGCCCTCTGACGTCGAGCTTATGCTTAAGCGTTTCAACATCCTTGGGGTATTTATTGCCTATCTCGCTTCCTTTGAAGCCACTGAGCGCCATTTCACTGACACACTGCTCAAATGTGTTTTCTGCTCCGAGATCGGGCAGGTCGTCATTGGTCCACGCAATGGGAGCAATCGCAAGGGAAACTTTATTTTTATCAAGCATTTGTTTATCCTCCGCTATCAATATAATCTTGCTTTTTTAATATTTGCCTGCATATCTTCATAAGCCGCCTTAACTGTTTCGCTCTCGGAAACCTCGGCAACGCCGACACGCCACCAGGCGTCGTAGCCGTCGCCCATACTCTTATGGGCAACCTTGATATCAAACAGGCAGGAAACGGTCTGCTTTGCCGCGTCGGCAAGAGCCGCCTTGAGTTCTTCCGGATTGGTGCAGGTATAACTCTTGCAGCCGTATCCCTCGGCAATCTTCGCGAAATCAATCGGAACAATCGCTCCGTCGAGCATACCGGTTTCGGGATTTCTCGCGAGGAAGCGGGTGCCGAAGGTATCTGTTCCCTGATTATTCTGAAGATTCTCAATGCATCCCCATCCGCTGTTGTCAAAGAGCATAACGTTTATCTTCGCGCCCTCCATAACCGCGGTATAGAGCTCACTGTGAAGCATAAGGAAGCTTCCGTCGCCGCACATTGTATATACCTCTCTGTCGGGGTAAGCGAGTTTTACGCCGAGAGCGCCGCAAATCTCATAACCCATGCAGGAGAAGCCGTATTCCATGTTATATGTCCCGGGAGCGGAGCATTTCCAGAGTCTCTGCATACAGCCGGGAAGCGAGCCTGCCGAGCCGACTGCGATATCATCGGGAGCCATAAATTTATTAATCTCACCGAGAGCTCTTGTCTGAGCGAAACCGCCGGGCCATTCGATATTATAAAGACGGTCTATTTCCTTAACATAATCCGCCTTGGTCTGAGCAAGTTCATCGCCCCAGGAGGATTTATATCCGCTGT